>JAYVEP010000058.1:0-39676 GCA_043749225.1 Acidobacteriaceae bacterium | reverse complement strand
ACACGTCATCTACATAGATTCCGACTTTCTCGTAAGGTGCGCCCATAACGGAGAACTGGGCGAAGAGGTCGTTGTTGGAGGATGCGGAGACTCCGGGCAGCGCTTGCAGGGAACGAAATGGATCGTTGACGAGGACGGTGGAGGTCTGTTGCAGCTCGCTGCTGGTGAGTGTCATGTCGCCGACGGCGGGCCATTCGGGAGACTGAAAGATATCGGCGTTGACCTCGACTTTTTCCGTACGCTGAAAGTTGTCGGGGACGAGGGTGATGGAAAATTCTGTGACTTCGTTAGAGCTGCCTGCTGTGGCCTCGGCGGATTTGAAAGGGACGGAAATCGTGCGATAGCCGACTGCGCTGATCTGGAGGGCCTGCTCTCCGGCGGGGGCATTTGAAATGCGGAACGTGCCATCTTTGGCGGTAATGGCTGCAAGTTGCGTGCCTACAACCGCTATACGAACCTTGCCCAGAGGCTCTCCACCTTGGGCGTTGGTGATTTTACCGGTCAGGTCGGTGGCGTGGGCGAGCGTGCCAGCGAGAGAAAAAATGACAAGCAGAAAGATGGCTGTGAGCGGCTGGCTTGGACGTGTGGCGACTCCCAAGTGTGGTCTCCTGATCCCGGACGAACTTTGCTGAGATGCGTTCGCATACAAGAACGTTGTCTCAGCGGGTTCTTGCAAGGATACTAGGGAAGATGGAAGTCGTTCTGGGGAATATCTTCTTTAGGAGCCTGTTGAAAAAGCAATTCCGCCAGTCTTTCGCAGCCTGTTTCAGTATCTCAATCTAGCTGAAACACAGCAAAACAGCAGATTCCTCACGATAAAACTGTTCGGAATGACAAACTCTTAGAGTTTCTCACCAACCTCTTAAATCTAGAGATTCAGCCGAGCCGGAGCGATCCGACCAACCATGGGGAAATCCGGCCCGGGCATTCCAGCGGATTTCTTCGCGGCGGAACGTTTCCGCGTTTTGTTTTGAACGCTATCTTCGCTGGGGCCTCTCCAGAGATACATGGTTGCGTAGGCTCGCCAGGGGCGCCAAGCTTCGGAGCGGCGTTCGAGTTCGGCGTGGCTGGTTAATTTGAGCGCGGAGAGTAGGGCGACATCGCCGACGGGAAAAGCGTCGGGTTCGCCGAGAGCTCGCATGGCGACATACTGCGCGGTCCATCGGCCGATGCCGGGAATTTCCATGAGGCGTTTCAGGAAAGAATCGCATTCCACGATTCCGTCAAAACGAATTCTGCCGTCGCAGACGGCGCGGGCGAGAGCGCGAATTGTCTGTTGGCGAGCCTTCGGCAGACCGATGTCGCTCAGGTCGGCGTCGGCGAGAACTTCCGGTAGTGGAAAAAAATGCGTCAGGCTGCCGGTTCCGTGGAAGGTCTGGCCGAAAGCCTTCGCGATTCTTCCGGCGAGCGTAGTTGCGCCTCGAACGCTGATCTGCTGGCCCAGGATTGCTCGAGTTGCGAGCTCGAATCCGTTCCAGCAGCCGGGCACGCGCAGGCCCGGAGCCGCACCAACTCTGCTGGCGAGTTCGGAATCACTCTTGAGGGTGCGCGCGATGTCGGTCCAATCCGCATTCAAATCAAACATGGTGCGGACGCGTCCGACGATGAAAAACAGTGCGCGGGGATCGCCAAACTGAATGCGGACCTTGAGCGAGTCCTGATTTTCATCGAGCGAAACAGCGAGAGAGCCAGCGACGCCATCCACGGAAATAGAACGAAAATAGGTGTCGGACTCGACTGCTTCAACGCCGGGCGTGGCGCGGGCGGCCAGAAACGACAGCATGCCCTGCCAATGATAGGGCGGACGAAAACGCAAATGGAAGACGTAATGATTTTCTGGCTGCTCCATCTTCTGTCGCGCCAGTCGCCGAATTTGCGTTGGCGTTCGCTTGTAAGTGCTGCGGATGGCAGCGTTGAATCTTCTTACGCATCCGAAGCCTGCCGCCAGGGCTAGCTGGTTCATGGGCAGCTTCGTTTCGTCGATCAGCTTCTTGGCGAAATGCAGGCGGCGTGTGTGAGCCACCGCACTCGGCGTCGCTCCCAGATGTCGCAGGAACAGGCGTCGCAGATGTCGCGAGCCGACACCGAGCCGCTCAGCGAGGACCTCAATTCCGCCGTCTTCGAGGCCGCTTTCTCCGATCAGGCGTAAGGCACGTGAAACGGTGTTGGACGTTCCCAGCCACGCTGGAGTTCCTGGCGAGCATTCCGGCCGGCAACGTAAGCAGGGACGGAACCCTGCTTCGGCGGCGGCAGCAGCGCTAGGGAAGTAGCGAACGTTTTTTTCTTTACAGGTGGGCGCGGGGCAAATCGAGCGGCAATAAACTCGGCTGCCCAGCACGCCAATGAAGAACTTGCCGTCGAAGCGCGGATCGCGGGAGAGTCTTGCTCGCGAACATGCTTGCCAGTCGAGAGTCATACTTTTCGGGTTCGCCAGCTACCGTTGAGTACTCATGATAGCGGACGCAGGCCGCCAAATTAGACGTTTTCGGACCACGATCCCGATGCATTCAGCCTGATAGGGATAGAGGTCCGCAAACGTCCGATGCGCGCGCATCTATTGCAATATCGTCGGTCCACGTCGTCGAGGATGAACTTCGCAGAATTGCCGGGTCGAAGAAGCCATGCCAGTCCGAATTCGCCATTGCGTGGAATGTCCCAAGTGCCTCACGCGATATCTGATCGCGTCCAGTCCGTACAGCAACGGTTCTTACGTTGTTCCAGCAGTACCGTATTTGTCGGGCAACTATACTTTGTCGGACGAATACATCTTGTTCTGCGCGTGTGGAAATCCCCGCTTCGCAAGCCGGTGGCCCGGGAGCGCGTTCAAGAGCTGCAGAGTTTCGAAAGCCGCTCACAAGCGCGGGTACGGCACGGTGGAAGAAATTGTGCCAGTGCGAAGCGATCAACAGGAAACGCGGTTTCTGTGGTGGGAAGCTGTGGAGTCAGGAAGCAAAGGAAAAAAGGAAAGCGCCACGTGAATTAGGCGCGGGCGACGAGTTCCACGGCTTCCTGCTGAATTGTCAGCGCATTCCCGAAGCCTGTGAGCCAATGGACGTCTGGTTCGCGGCGGAACCAGGTCATCTGGCGTTTGGCGTAATTGCGGTGCGCTTGCTGTGCCGCCTCGATGGCTTGTGCTCGGGTAATTTCTCCGCGCAGAAGCTGAACCGCTTGCTTATAGCCGAGGGCTGCGAGCGGGATCACAGCATTACCATATTTTTGGAACATGGATTCCGTTTCTTCGACGAGCCCATTTTCGAACATTTCAACGCAGCGTTGATTGATGCGTTGATAAAGGGCTCGGCGGTCCGGATTCAAACCGAGGCGCACAATGCGGAAACCAGTCAACGGCGTGGTTCCTTGTTCCAACAATGCCGTCATCGGAGCCTTGGCTGTTAAGCAGACTTCGATGGCTCGGATGAGTTTGGGTGTGTCGTTGGCGTGAATTCTTGTTGCAGCGGCGTGGTCGAGGCGAAGCAATATTCGGTGAAGATGCTTCGATCCTTTGGCGGCGGCTCGGTCGCGAAGTCGATCGCGAAGTTCTTCCGAGCGTTGTGGTCCGGCGAAAAGGCCGTTGAGCAGCGCGCGCAGATAGAGGCCGGTTCCTCCCACGACGATGGGCAGTTTGTGGCGGCTGCGAATTTCCCCTAAAACCTGGCGAGCTTGCCGAGCATATTCTCCGGCGGTGACGGACTGTGTGGGTTCGGCCACATCGATCAACTGGTGCGGCGCTTGTGCGCGCTCTTCTGGAGTGGGCTTAGCTGTTCCAATATTGAATTCTCGATAGAGGGCGACGGAATCGCAATTGACGATTTCTCCGTTGAAGCGCCTGGCGAGGGCTAAAGAGAGCGAAGTCTTGCCGCTGGCGGTGGGACCGAGGATAACGACGAGAAGTGGATCCCGGTTGGCATTTTGGGCCGGAGGCGAGTCGCCCACTAGTGTGCGCTCCCCTGCACCAGATGGAAATAGCGGATAACGTAGAAGACGAAAATTGCGAATGCGACCACGAGGATGCCACGAGTCTCGGCACGCAGAGCTTGCCGGGTTGGAGTTTCTGGCGGCTTCTCGTTGGGATCGGGCATATGCGTATTCTATGCGCGAACGTAGCGCCGTCGTCGGGGTATGTCGTCCACCTGCGCGGGCAAGATGCCCCCGCGACTGCCGGCGGGACGCCAGCGCTACCAAGGCAACGGCTCGCGAATGCTACACTAGCGCGTTCGTATGTCATCCACGCCATCAGGCGCCTCGGGGCGCGTCGTCTATTTTGGAATTTTTGAGGCTGACCTCGCGACTGGGGAGCTGCGCAAGGGTGGCGTCAAGATTCGTCTGCAGGAGCAACCTTTCCAAATTCTGGCAGCGCTGGTGGAGCGGCCTGGCGAAGTTGTGGCTCGCGAAGAATTGCGGACGCGCATTTGGAAAGACGACACCTTCGTAGATTTTGACCACAGCCTGAACACCGCCATCAACAAGCTGCGAGATGCGCTCGACGATTCAGCCGCGAATCCTAGATTTGTCGAGACACTGGCGCGGCGTGGATATCGATTTATCGCACCGGTACGTTGGGAAGAGGCGGTAGTTTCCGTATCGAATCAAGCGTCCTCGGAACAATTGCCTTTAGATCAACCGCCTGCCGCCGTTCGTGCGAAGGGCGATGTCGTCGAGAGCGATCTCCCAGCTGTAGGCCGAGTCTGGTCGAGGATCTGGTTCGCCCTGTTGCAGATCATGTATCTGATTTTTTACGTCCTGGCGCTGGTGCGGCTGGAGGAAGTTGGGATTGCTGCGGGAATCCATCTCACACCGTTGACGCCAGAGACCATCGTGAGCATTGTATTGCTCACAGCGGCTGTTGGAATTCCCCTGCGGCTCTATCTGCTATCGAGCGTGGCTTTCGATCAGAAGCGTCTGGGAGAGAAATTCCGGCGCCTCTTTCCTGCCGTATTGCTTTCGGACCTGCTGTGGGCGTGTGCGCCGTTCTTAATCCTGCAGCAGCTTGGATTGGGTGGTGCGATTGCCGCAATGGCTGCGCTGCTCTATGTGCCTTTTGCGGAACGCGCATTGATCCGGATGGCTTATCCGATTGAGTAGGGTGGGCAGCTTTTCGTCTCCGTAGTTGCGTAAGTACTTTAGAATCAAAATATAAGAACCAATGGACCCGCGATCCGCCATCTATTATAATGAACATATGTATGGAGATGCGTCATGACTGCGTTGAAGCTGACTGCCATCGGTACTTCAGCAGGAGTTGTGATTCCGAAAGAAATGCTGACACGGCTGAAAGTCGGCAAGGGAGACGTGCTCTACGCCATCGAAACGCCGGAAGGTTATCTGCTCACTCCTTATGACCCCGCCATCGACGAACAGCTCAAGGCCGGGCGGAAGTTCATGCAAGAGCATCGCGACGTGTTCAAAGCGCTTGCGAAATGACTGAGCCAGTGGGCGTCGTCGGCCCGAACACAAAGTGGGTCAGCAAGAAAGCCCTGCTTCTGCTGCACGAAGAGAGTCTAGCGGAATTTGGAGGCGCTCGCGTTGTTCGGGACGAAGGGCTCTTAGATTCTGCTCTGGCACGTCCTCAGAACACCCAGGCTTACAAACCTGCCAGCACGATCGCGGACCTTGCTGCATCCTTGGCGTACGGACTGGCGCGGAACCATCCCTTTGTAGATGGGAACAAGCGTGCCTCGTTCTTATCGATCGGGCTATTTCTAGCGATCAATGGGTTTCGCTTGCGAGTCGATCCGATTGATGCCATACAAACCGTCCTTGGGGTAGCTAGTGGCGAACTCGACGAGGAAGCATTATCGGCGTGGATTGCCCGAAATAGCACTGCTTCAAGTTAATATTGTCTGCTGACGACTTGCCATCTTAAACGTCTTATCTTTTCAGGAGAGTTTCATGCGACTGTTTCTTGCCACTTTTCTTGCCATGTTGTTCGTCACTGCCGCTGCGGCGCAGAGCCCTAATGCCGCTCCCAAGCAGCCAGTTCTGGATACCACTTCAATGGATGCGAGCATTGATCCTTGCACCGACTTCTACGCGTATTCGTGTAGCAACTGGCAAAAGAAGAATCCGATTCCTGCCGACCAGTCCAGCTGGAGTGCTTACGGCAAGCTGCAGGATGAAACGCTGCTGCAATTGCGGACGCTTCTGGAAGATGCTGCCAAAGCGGGCGCGGGGCGCGGCCCCAATGAGCAGAAGATTGGCGATTACTACGCGTCGTGCATGGATGAGAGCGCGGCAGAAGGCCTGGGCGCGAAGCCTCTGGCGCCTACACTTGCGCAGATTGCCGCGTTAAAGAATAAGCGCGGACTTGCCTCCTGGGTCGCGAACGCTCCGGATCCGTCGTTGTATTTCTTTGGGTACAGCTCTTTGCAGGACTTCAAAGATTCGACGCTGCAGATTGCCGGAGTGGACCAGGGCGGGCTTGGCTTGCCGGATCGCGATTTCTATTTCAAGGACGATGCGAAATCCGTTGACCTGCGCAAAGCCTATGTCGCACACGTTGCGAAGATGCTCGAGTTGCTGGGGGACGAGCCGGACGCCGACAAGAAGGCAGCGGATACCGTGATGCGAATTGAGACTGCGCTAGCCAAGGCCTCGCAGACGCGAGTCGAGCGGCGCGATCCGCACAATCTGGATCATCGTATGGCGCTCAAGGAATTGGCGGCGGTCACTCCATCGTTCGATTGGCGTACTTTTTTTGCCAAGGAAGGAACGCCGGTGGTTTCGCTCAATGTGGCTTCACCCGGATTCTTTCGTGGCCTGGAAGCTGAGCTGAAGAAAGAAAAACTGAGCGATTGGAAAACTTACTTGCGCTGGCATTACGTGCATTCGCAAGCGCAGTACCTGGCGTCACCGTTTTTGAAAGAGGATTTTAGTTTCTATGGCAAGACCCTGCAGGGGCGCGAAGAGATGCCGCCTCGTTGGAAGAAATGCGTCAACGGCGTGGACGCTGATCTGGGCGAAGCGCTAGGCCAGGTCTATGCAGAGAAATACTTTGGGCCCGATGCGAAACAACGCGCTGCCAAGATGGTGAAGGGAATTCAGGAAGCCATGGAGCGAGATCTGCAACAGCTTCCGTGGATGAGCGACACGACCAAGAAGAAAGCGCTGGAAAAGTTGCACGGCATGGCTAACAAGATTGGCTATCCCGACAAATGGCGCGACTACAGCAAGCTGGAAGTTGTGCGCGGCGACTACGCTGGCAACGGGAACCGGGGCACGCATTTCGAATATCGACGACAGCTCGCGAAGATCGGCCAGCCTGTCGACCGCGGCGAGTGGGGCATGACTCCTCCCACGGTCAACGCTTACTACAACCCGCAAGTGAACGACATCAATTTTCCGGCGGGCATTTTGCAGCCGCCCCTGTTCGATGCGAAGAGTGATGACGCGCCTAACTACGGCAATACTGGTGGCACCGTCGGCCACGAACTGACGCATGGTTTCGACGACGAAGGTCGCCAGTTCGACGCGACCGGGAATCTGAAAGATTGGTGGACTCCGGAAGACGCCAAGGAATTCGAAAAGCGCGCGAAGTGCATTTCGGACCAATACTCGGGCTACACAGTCGTCGATGACATCAAGATCAACGGCAAGCTGACGCTGGGTGAGGATACCGCTGATCTTGGCGGATTAATTCTTGCCTACGCCGCATGGAAGGATGCAACGAAAGATCAGAAGCTGGAGCCGATTGAAGGTTTTACTCCAGAGCAGCGCTTTTTCATTGGTTACGGACAGAGCTGGTGCGGTAACCAACGCGACGAAGACAAACGCCTGCGCGCAACAACAGATCCGCATTCTCCGGATAAGTATCGCGCCAGCGGCGTGGTCGTCAATATGCCGGAATTCCAGGAAGCGTTTCATTGCAAAGCGGATGCGACGATGGTGAAGAAGGATCGCTGTCGGGTTTGGTAGAAGAACGGCTATTGGCGACGCCCGAAATCGCGTAGCCCCGGGCGCCTCGCCTGGGCGTGCACTTATTGCGCAAATTCATCCAGAACCAAATCGAGCTTCGCTCGAAGACAGGCGAGGGTGCTTGTCCCTACGTGAACCTCGACGGAGCAAGCTCCGCTGCCACACGAACTTTATGGCAACGCCGCCAATAAATCCGCCATCGGCGCATTGTCGCCGAACGTTGCACTCAGGTGCGCGTAGAGATCGACATTGCCGGGAGCGAAGATGAAGCTTCCTCCGAGCTGGAACGGGTTCCTGCCGAGTTTGTGTTGCTGATGACCGGCCGCCTTTGCGCGCGTATGGGCTTCCCGGTTGTCTGCGCGTAACACATGAAAAACTGATCCGTTTTGCAATCCCACGGCGTTATAAGCAATCTTGTTTTCGTCGATTAGCAAAGGGAAAGTGATACCAGTATCTGCGCGAAAGATACGAGCGTAAGCCATGTCGCCGAGGCCGATGGCGGCGATCTGCGCTCCTTTGAGGTGGAATCCCTTTTCGCGTTCGCGCAACTGCGCGACATGCTCACGGCAGAAGATTCAGCCGTAATGGCGAAGGAACGCAACCACACAAGGCTGCTTCTCCCACAACGAACCCAGACGAATCTGCTGGCCCTCCGAGTCGGGGAGCACGACCTGCGAAAGCTTGGCACTTAGAGTTTTATGCATGGCCAGTCTCCGGTCGCACGTTACCGCAGCAAATCTTTGCCGTCAGGGTTGTAGAAAAATCGGATGCGTAGAACCAGATTCGGTCCCTGGAAGTCGCTGGGCAACGGAGGGAATGGATTGGAGCCGTTGATCCCTCCCCAGGCTGCACGGTCGAGTGCCACATCGCCAGATGTGGACGAAAGCTGCATTGCACTCAGCTTCCCATCTTTCAAAATCACAAAGTCGATGGAGAGGTTTCCTTTTTTATACAGCGGCGACCGGGCGGATTCGGGAATCAGGTTGTACCAGTTCTTGCGAATGTCGTGCAGAATGCGCGTGAGATAGGGGCCGAAATCGACACCCATGGTATCGCTCAAAACGTCCAGGTCGCTGGTGACGCCGCCCTGGCGTCCTTGCGAAAGGCCATTGTCGCCGTTATCGCCGTAGGTGCCGCCGCGATTCGTTGCAGCGGCGCGGGCTGCTTGCTCAACCGCCGTCCCGGCGGAGACAGTGCCACCAAACAAGACTTTGGGGCCTTCAGGAGATGGTTTGATCTCAGCAATCTCTTGCCGCGGTTGCGGATGGTCCTCACGCGGAACGCTTGGTTGGTTCGGACCAGGTGCATTTTGGGCGGTTGTCTGGGTTGGGCCCTGCTGCTCAGCTTCGCGCGGAGCCGAGGTACCTTTGGCTCCGGCGCGCGCGCTTTCGATGATCTTCCGGAGTTCCTTGGCATCGATGGGCGCGGTGTGCGCAGCTACGCGGTCTTTGTCGGAAATGATCTTCGTATCGGGGCGCTTGGTGATCTTTTGAGCGTCCGCCGGAAGCTCAAGAAACGTAGCGTCTTCCTGCTTCATCCAGTTCGGCGCGGTCAGCTTGGTATGGGAGGCAGGGAAGAAGCGGATGAACTTGTCGGAGTTCCACAGCACCGCGAAAAATATCACGTGCGCTACCGCCGAGATCCAGACCGCTTCGCGACGCCGCGACCGGGAAAGCTCGTCCTGCATTTCCAGCAGAAGCTTGGGCGGGTCGAATACCTCGGAGTGCCGGTAGGCATTCTCCCAGTGGTTAGGGTCGAAAAGCTCGGTACCGGAGGGCCGGGGGGCAGGCTTCGGCGGCGGCGGTGTAGGGTTGCGCGGCGGGATTTGGGTCGTCGACATCAGCAGAGATGTTGGGGCCGCCTCCGAACGGGCCCGAATTTCAGAAACAGCTGCATGGAAGTGGATGCTGTCCTAGGTACTTCCATTGTCGCATCCCTGAGCTAGGTACGCGAAAAACGAAAGTTACAGGCGCTGGCGGCGGCATCCAGACCGTCACATGAGTCCGTCCCGGATTCGCCGGTGTAAATCGGATCGGACGCGGACGCAATGGAAGGCAACCTATTGCATGCTTGGCACTTGGATGCGCTGACCGTGCTCTCGGATGGAAGATAAAATATCCAGCGCCACGGAAAGGGCTCGGCGGCCATCTTCCAGGGGCACCACAGGCTGGGTCCGGGTGCGGACGGAGTTCAAGAAGGCCCGCAGCTCGGCCCGCAGAGGCTCCTCGGCGGTGACTACGGGTTTGGCGACCTTAATCATGGAATCAGGCTGTCCGGGGACCGGATTCGTTCCGGAAGGGTCGACGGTGAAGACCAGTAAGTCCTGCCGCCCGTAGTCGATAGAGAGATATTGGTGTGGCTGGAAGAAGCGAACTTTGCGGACGCGCTCGGTCGAGACACGGCTGGCCGTCAAATTCGCCACACACCCGGAAGCGAATTCCAGGCGAACATTCGCAATGTCCACTTTGTTGGTCAATACCGGCAGCCCGACCGCGTGCAGGCGCTCGATGGGAGAGTTTACAAAGGACAAAACAATATCCAGGTCGTGAATCATCAGGTCGAGGACGACATCAACATCCAGCGACCTCGGCGTGAAAACACTGAGCCGGTGAATTTCAAAGAATAGCGGGTGGTTCAGGAGCGGGTAAGTGGCGCGGACGGCAGCATTGAAGCGCTCCAAGTGTCCGACCTGGGCGATACGCTGATGCCGGTTAGCGACCTGCACCAATTCGTCAGCCTCGGCCAACGTTGCAGCGATGGGCTTTTCGATGAGGACGTCAATGCCCGCCTCCATCAAAGGACGCGCCGTCGCAAGATGATGCTGGGTCGGCACCGCCACCGAGGCGGCCTGAATCTCATTCCAGGTGAGTAACTGGTCGAGCGATCCGAAAGCGCGCGCGCCAAACTCCTTGGCGATGGCGTCCGCGCGAACGGGGTCGGCATCCACAATGGCAGCCAGATGGACCAGCTCTCCCTGCTGTTCGAGTTCGTGGTAGACGCGGGCGTGATTGCGCCCGAAGGCGCCTGCGCCTATTACGGCGACATCAATGCGGGAAGTTGAGTTCAGGACTTGACTCCAAGATGATTTGGCGGCGAATCAAGATTGTCGCAGCTTGAGGGGAAATTGGGAACCATGGGCGGGCTCCAATAACCAGACTAAGCCCTTTGCTTTTGCATGGCGAGGATGAACAGGCGAATCGGGAGAGGGATGTCCCTGGGGAGCACAAGCAAACTCCCTCGATCGGTCCAGCCTCCAATGTGCTGGCTGCCGCCGACGGGTCGGCCATTAAGCCGATACTCGAACCAAGGAGCGATTCTTAGTCGGTGTGGAGCCTTGCTTTCTAACAAACCAAAGCCTTTGGCTTCAAAACTAAAGGCTCCGCGTGGCAGCTTCTTGAACAGGCAAATAGTTTGCGAGTTGTCTCCGGCTGGGTGCAACACCATGCTCTGTCTCAGCGTCGGTGAGACGTCTACCTCAAAGCCCCCGGAATCCGTCTCCAAGGTAATCCAGCCTTGCCTGACTCCCATGTGGAAAGTAATCTTCCCGACCTGCTGATCGCGGAAATCCCTCACAATCAACCCTATTTCCGTCGCGGAGAAATCTTGCAAAACGCCATAAAGCAGATTTGCCATGTTCCATTCCGAGGTCTGTAAGGGTGCCCAGATGTCTTGGGCTTTTAACTGCAAAGCCTCTGCCATGCTTCGTTTGCGTACCAGAAGTCCAAAATAAATAACGAGTGCAAAAAACAGACAAATTACAAACAACAACTTGAGCAAACTCAGTTCGTTCGCAGTCATTTACGCGCCTGCGGTTGAGTGAGATGGAGAACTGTTTCCAAGTGAAAGGTCTGTGGAAAGAGATCCACCAGATGTGCTTCGGCGACGCGATAGCCACCCTCAATCAAGACGGCCAGATCGCGCGCCAAGGTCGCTGGGTCGCACGATACGTAGGTGATGTGCGGCGTACCGCTTTGTGCCAGGTTTTTAGCGACGCGAGCGCCGAGGCCCGTGCGTGGGGGATCGACGACAATCAAATCCGCGCGCAGTTTACGGCCGGCGTCTTCTAAATACGACTCAGTGGTTGCGCGGACGGCCTTGGCGTGCGCCGGCAGGTTGCGACGCAAGTCTCCAAATGCAAGTGGCGAAGATTCCACGGCCACGACGCGCTGAAAGTTTGCTGCTAGCGGCAGGGAAAACAAGCCCACTCCCGCGTAGAGGTCTAGTGCAATCTCTCCCTTGAGCAAGCTTCCAGATGGTCCTTCAGTGACGATGCGAACCAGTTCCGGAATCAGATGTCGGTTGCTTTGGAAGAACGCTCCCGCACTGACCTGGTAAGCATGCCCACCAACGTTGTAGGTGAGCAAGCCAGTTCCCGCAAGGGTCTTTGGCTTCGCAGGCTCGGGATATGGTTGCTTGCGCGATGGAGTTCGCTCGACGACTGTCGCGATGGACTCAAGGCTCGGCAACTCGGTTTGCAACAGTCCGATCAAGCGCTCCGTGAAGTCTTGGTCACCAGTTGCTTGATGAAAGACCGCCATCAGCTTTTCGTCTTCGGCATTGGCGAAGAGCTCCACCTCACGCAGTGAAGCTGGAATGGATCCGTCGCGGCCTAGCTTCCAAATCGCGTGCATGGCTTGCTGCAGCAGGGGCGAGACGATGGGGCACTCTTCCACCGCTAACACTTCGTCGGAAGCGAAACGCCGATAGCCCAGCTTGAACCCACCGTCTTTGGACGAGTCTTGCCCGCGCAGGGCCAGCCGCGTGCGATTGCGATAGTTCCAGGGCGGAGAAGGGTGGACAACGACCTTTGTCTCCAATTCGAACTTCGCGAGCCGCCGGAGATTCTCGCGCAAGACCTCAGCTTTAATCTTCAGTTGCTCTTCATAATGCGCATGCTGGTAATAGCAACCTCCGCACACCGTGAAGTGAGGACAATGCGGCTCAACGCGCTGGGGGGAGGCCTCCACGACCGAGTCGAGACGTCCTCGCGCGAAACCGGGACGTTGTTCTGTGAGAGTCGCCTCAACTTCCTCGCCCGCGAGAACGAAGGGAATGAACGCGGCCTTACCTTTGCCAGAATCATCGCCCGGCAACCGAGCTAGCCCATCGCCGCCGTACACGAGTTTTTCAATCGTCAATTGCATGCTGAGTTGGAATGCGTCGCGGATTCTCCAGCATACATGCTTGCGCCCCGAGTAGCCCTTGGCCGCGAACGCTATCTCAACGGATAGATCGAGGTCACGCGCGGATAGGATCGCTCGCTTCCCGCACCGTGCAATGGTTTTGGAGTTTCGTTGATGATTCCGTGTAAGTCCATTTACGGCAATGGGTTATGGAATCGTGCACTCGTCATGAGAATACGTATACGACTTTGGCCCTTGCCTTGCCATTACAAGGTCAAGCGACGAAACACGGATGTCGCTTACCGAAGGGTGGCAAGAGAACGAAGGGGCGCCCTCGATGCAAAGGAATGTTATGAAGCCAGAGAACGTGTTTTACCTAATTGCAGCATTAGTGGTAGCGCTGTCTGCTGTCTCGCATTCGCAATCGAATGCGTCGAAGATCGTGAAGGCGGACATACCGTTCAAATTCGTTCTCTGCAACACGACGTTTCAGCCAGGCCAGTATGAAGTTTCGGTGACGTGGCAGGGCACGATTTGGCTCCAGGGGAGCGGCACGATCGTGAAGGCAGTGAACTCGCATGTGGCGACATCCACGGTGGCGACGAACCAGAGCAAACTAGTGTTCCGCCGTATTGGGAACTTCTACTTTTTGAAACAGATTTGGAAACAGGGTGACAGCGTCGGGCGTGAAATTCCTCCGATGCAACTGGAAAGAGAAATTGTGAGTGGGGCCAAGCCGGAGACAGTGGAAGTCCTGGCCCGCCAATAGAGTTTGAACTTACCGAACGGAAATTAATTTCGGGGGGAAGAAGTTTCCGTCAGGTAAATCCCCGCCAGAGACGCTACGGTTCTCTGGCGGGTTTTTTGTTTTTCGCGAATTTCGATTTAAAATGTTACATGTAGAACAAGCTCAGCCTAGGCAATCCATGTTGTTCCAGTAAGCGTTTATTGACGAACTGCTTGTGAAGTTGCGCGATCTGGGCAGCAGGCATCTTTCGTAAGTACGGAGCCAACTCACGATCCGCTGCCGCGCGAAGCTGAACTAAGATTTCGTCAGAAGCTGCGACGTGAAGGACTGCGAACAGCTTTTCTTCCATCACTGTGAGGCGGCGTTCGATATCTTCCAAACTGGTGGCGGGAGCGGTCTTAAGAGTGTCAGCCAATTCACGCAGAGCCCGCGCGGTTTCCGCAGCCACGATGCGCGGCGATGCAGCGGAGCTTTCGGGCAGATTTGCCACCGCGATAAATTCCGCGTTTCGTTGCAAGAATGCAACAATGTCGGTCACATCCAATCCCGGTTCGGAGGATTCAGGCTTGGCAGTACCGACGGCAGCCTCTTTCATGTCTTCCGCAGCGGCCAGCACTTCCTGAGAACAATATGCGAGCCCGTTTATCTTCCGTGAGCGTACTGGGCGTTTGGCGTAGCGTTCGAAGGTGGAATCGATTCCACGCAGCACCGCTTCGAGGGGAATGCCTGCATCTTTCCAGGTCTCGATCAGCGCCCAGTCCAGTGTGGTGAGCAACAGCGTGGAGCTGCGCTGGCGCTGGAAATGTTCTTCGATTTCCGTGAAGTAGTTGAAGTAATTCTCCACGGCGTCGGAACCCCTCAATGAACTGGTGCAGGCTTGGTAGGCGAGCTGGATTTCCCCGAAATGGGGCGGGCGTTAAGGTTGCGTTCCCATATAATTCGCAGTCCCTCCAGCGTCAGCAACTCATCCACTTGGGCGATGTGCTTCGAACCTGGCCCAATCAGTGGAGCAAGCCCGCCAGTTGCGATGACCTTTGTCCGCGGCCCCATCTCGCGCAGCAGATTTTCTAGAATGCCGTCCACCAGTCCCAGATAACCGTAATAGAGGCCAGATTGTAGACTGCCCACCGTGTTGGTGCCAATCACCCGTGCCGGTTTGCGAATATCCACACGCGGAAGTCGTGCCGTTTTTTGGAACAGAGCATCCGCAGAGATTCCAACGCCGGGACAAATTACTCCGCCCATATATTCACTTTTGGCGGAGACACAGTCGAAGGTGGTTGCTGTTCCAAAATCCACCACAATACACGGCGCCCCATACTTCTCGACTGCGGCGACCGCGTTTACGATGCGGTCGGCGCCAACTTCGGAAGGATTGTCGTAGTGCACCGGCATGCCGGTCTTTACGCCGGGTTCAACGAACAGAGGCTTCAAGCTGAAGTAGCGCTCACACACCGAGCGCAACACTGTATCCAGCGGTGGAACCACGGACGAGATCACAATGCCGTGGACTTCGCTGACTTCAAGATGCGCCATAGAAAAAAGATTGCGGAATAGCACGCCGTACTCATCGACAGTCTGAGTTTGGCTGGTTGTTACACGCCAGCTTGCAACCAGGCGTTCGTAGTGGGGTGACGATTCCTGACCAGTGCCAGCCCGGGTTTGCGCGCGCGCGAAAACGCCGAGGACGGTGTTCGTATTTCCCACGTCGAGCACGAGCAGCATGAGAGCCTATCTTTCCTGTGCGACCTTGCGTTAGTTAAACCTGGCGCCGCACGGTCCCAGAAACCACCGTTTGCAGTCCTTGCGGCGTGCGAACCAATAAGAATCCCTGGCTATTCAAGCCTTCCGTGACTCCATTAAAGTTATCAGTTTCGTTAACTCGGACCGCGCATCCTCGTGTCCAGGAAGAATGCTCCTCGACACGCCGCAGGACCGACTCCTGCGCATCCGGATCCGACGCCAAAGCTCGATACTCCCGGTCCAGCGATTTTAGCAAAGCTGCCGCAACTTGGACTCGAGACTGAATAGCCCCAGACTGTAAGCGGAGAGACGTCGCCTCCCCGTGTAATATATCGGGAAACGATGTGTGATTCACGTTGAGCCCGACGCCGACTACAGCGTGGCGTAGACGCGTGCCTTCCCATTGGATCTCAGTAAGGATGCCGCAGAACTTTTTGCCGTTCAACAAGAGGTCGTTCGGCCACTTCAAATCGGCCTGCAATCCGGTGACATCCGACACCGCTGATCGGATAGCTAGCCCGACGGCAAGCGAAAGAAGAAGGACTTGATCGGGTGGAAGCTGGGGTCGCAAGAGGAGGGAACAATAGATTCCTTGCGACGGCGCGGAATACCAGGTGTGGCCACCCCGCCCCCGTCCGGCGGTCTGTTCCTCTGCCAGAAACACACTGCCCTCGGGATGTCCAGCAGCGCCAGCTTCCAACGCGAGGACATTGGTTGACCCGGCGCTTATCGCATGGTGGAGTTTCCCCGCAAAAATTGTTTCGGAAATCAAGGGAACCAGGAGTTCCGGCAAGAGAAGATCGGGGATTTCCATAGTGTTTGATTCTTCGTCGCGCGAAAGCTATTGTGCCGGAACGATTCTCAAACTCATGTCCGCGGCCGGAGCGGAATGAGTCAGCGCGCCTACAGAGATGAAGTTCACGCCGGTCTCCGCATAAGCACGGACATTTTCCAGCCGAATACCGCCCGCACATTCCACGGGAACAGGTCGCTCGAGTTTGCGCACGTGCTCGACTGCGGCGCGTACCGTCTCGGGCGTTAAGTTGTCGAGTAGAATGGCCTCGGCTCCGTGCTGCAGGGCCTGATCAAGCTGCTCCAGGTTGTGAACTTCTACTTCAATCGGCTGCGTACCGCGTCGGTTGCGGTGTGTGCGTTCCAATGCTTCGACGACGCTTCCCGTCAGCGCGATATGATTGTTCTTGATAAGTACGCCGTCGGAAAGGTCGAGCCGGTGATTCGTACCGCCGCCACACCGTACCGCGTACTTGTCCAGGATGCGCCAACCGGGCACGGTCTTGCGCGTGTCAAGAATTTTGGCGCTTGTACCTGCTACGGCGTCAACGAACTTCCGTGTAATAGTTGCGACGCCGCTCATGCGCTGCAGGAAATTCAAAATCACGCGCTCACACGAAAGCAACACACGAGCATTGTGCTGAATTACCGCCACCGAGTCACCCTTGTGCAGCCGCACCCCATCGAATATCGAAGGATGGGAGGTTATTCCGTAGTGAGAAACTACCGCACCATCGAGTGCGGCGTAGACGTCCAAAATACGCGCTACGCAACCGATACCGGCCAGAACGCAATCTTGTTTCGCCAAGATCGTTCCAGAAGCACGTTGCTGTGGATCAATGCAGGAATAGCTTGTGGCGTCGCGCGTGGCACGATCTTCGAGCAACGCATTTTCAATGATCGCGGTTAGGCGGCGGCTGTTCCAATCCATGATTCGGTTTCGCTATTTCTTGCCCGGGAGATCGTCTAACGCTTTCCTGATTTTTTCCCGCAGCACAATTAATTCCTGCGCTCGTTTGCGTCTTCCTTCCACGACCTGGGTCGGAGCTTTGGAAAGAAATTCAACATCGCCGAGCTGCCGCTGAGCGCTTTCCAACTCTTTCTCGATGGATTCAAGCTCCTTGGTCAGGCGCAGGCGTTCAGCTTCAACGTCGACCTTCCGCTCATACACCACGCGGACTTCAAACTGCGTAGTGCTGCGTGCTCCAGGCAGTTTGGCCAGTGACAACTCCACAAACGCTATCTTTTCCACCCCCGCCAATCGCTCGACCGCGTTTCGATTTTGCTCCAAAAAAATTCTAACCTCACTGTTGGCATAAATCTGCGCAGGCACTTTTTCCTTCGGCTCAATTTTAAGATCAGCCCGCAGGTTACGAATATTCGCAATCAAGTCCTGCAGAATTGCCATGTTCGTTTCCGCTGCGCTATCCGATTGGGCCGAATCCAGTCGCGGATACGCTGCCAGCGCAATCGATTTATACGGGGGCTTGCCATCGTATATCGCGTGCCAAATTTCTTCCGTAATAAAGGGCATGAACGGATGGAGCAGTCGTAGGGCGGCTTCAAACAGCGCCACAAGATTCTGTGATGCGGCCCGCACGGTGCCCGCGCTGGTATCTCCCAGGGCGACCCTGGGCTTGACCAGTTCGATATACCAGTCGCAAAATTCGCCCCAGAAGAAATCGTAAATGCAATTTGCCGCTTCGTGGAAGCGGAATTCTTCCAACGCCTTGTGAACCTCTCCGGCGACCGTGTTAAAGCGCGAAAGAATCCAACGGTCTTCCAAAGCGAGCGCCTGAAAGCCTTGAATCACCGCGCCTGGTTTCCCGTCCACTAAAGACTTACGGAAGTCATCCAGCGACCAAATGCCTGCCTGTTGCGACTTGTCCACGTTCATGAACATGAAGCGAGCGGCGTTCCAAATCTTGTTGGCGAAGGCTCTATAGCCTTGGGTGCGGTCTGGATTGAAGGCAATATCTGTCCCCGGAGCGGCCATCGCCGCCAGCGTAAAGCGGGTGGCGTCGGTACCGTACTCGGCGATCACTTCAATAGGGTCCAGAACGTTGCCCTTTGTTTTCGACATCTTCTTGCGCTCGGCGTCTCGCACCAGCGCGTGAATATAGACTTGTCGAAATGGAACATTGCCCTGCGGGTGATCCGCCATGAAGTGGCAGCCCAGCATGATCATGCGGGCGACCCAGAAAAAGAGAATGTCGGAGCCCGTAATTAGTAGCGTCGTGGGATAAAACGCATCCAAGTCGGGCGTCTTGTCGGGCCAGCCGAGTGTGCTGAACGGTACAAGCCCGGACGAAAACCACGTGTCCAGCACGTCGGAATCCTGCCGCAGGCTGGTGCTCCCGCAGTGCGTGCATTTTTCGGGGGTCTCGCGCGCTACGAGAATCGTCTTGCAATCTTCGCAACGCCATGCCGGAATCCGGTGTCCCCACCAAAGCTGCCGCGAAATGCACCAGTCGTGAATGTTGCGCATCCACTCGAAATAGGTTTTCGCATAGTTTTCGGGGATGAACTTAATTTCACCTTTCTCTACAGCTTCAATTGCGTGTTCCGCCAAAGGAGCAATCTTGATAAACCACTGCGTCGAAAGGCGCGGCTCGACCACCGTCTTGCAGCGATCACACTTGCCCAGCGGCACGATGTAATCTTTTTCGCTTTCAATCAGCCCGTGATCCTGCAAATCTAGCAGCACACGTTCACGTGCGGCGTAGCGATCAAGCCCGGAGTAGACGCCCGCGTTCTCGTTCAGTCGCCCAGTGTCGTCCATGATGTCGATTTGCGGCAATAAATGGCGCAGGCCAGCCTGGAAATCATTGGCATCGTGTGCAGGCGTAATCTTCACAGCGCCGGTACCGAATTCCGGATTCGCCATGTCGTCCAGAATGATCGGAATTTGTCGGTCGGTTAACGGGAGCTTGATCGACTTGCCATGCAAATGTTTGTAGCGCTCGTCTTTGGCGTTCACCGCCACGGCAGTATCGCCGAGCATGGTTTCGGGTCGCGTTGTCGCCACCACCACAAATTCCTGCGTGCCCATCACCGGATATCGAATGTGATACAGCTTTCCCGGCACTTCCTCGTGTACAACTTCCAAATCCGAAATAGCCGTAATGCAGCGCGGGCACCAATTCACAATGTATTTGCCGCGATAAATCAATCCTTCTTCGTATAGGCGCACGAAGGCCTCACGCACCGCGCGCGAAAGACGGTCATCCATCGTGAAGTATTCTCGGTCCCAATCCACCGACGCGCCCAACCGCTTCATCTGGTCGAGGATTGCCCCGCCGTACAGCTTTTTCCACTCCCACACTCGCTGCAGGAACGCCTCGCGCCCGAGTTGCTGGCGAGTTTGACCTTCCGCCGCCAACTGCTTTTCCACCATCATCTGCGTCGCAATGCCGGCGTGGTCCGTACCCGGCACCCACATCGCAAGATGGCCGCGCATCCTGTGCCAACGCGTGATCACATCCATTTCCGTCTGATTGAGCATGTGGCCCATGTGCAGACGGCCCGTCACGTTGGGCGGAGGCAACATCAAGACGAAACGTTCGCGCGTATCAGAGGCCGCTGGAGTTGGTGCCGCGAAGAGGTCTTCTTTCGTCCAGTATTCGGCCCAGCGCGTTTCAATCGCGCCCGGTTCGTAAGCTTTAGGGAGTTCGTGGGCCATGAGTTTATGAGTGAGACGTCGCTATAACTAACGAGAAGCGTTGCAATGGTCAGGGTAATTTCTGATCTTATCAGGCGGAGGGAAAACGCGGTCAAACTTCGAGGTCCTGGGTTTCTAATGAAAGCGTTTGGCCAAGGGCCGCTGCAATGGTGAATGGCTTGACTTTGCCACCTACGTGCATAATAATCCGCGAGTCTTCCGGAGATCTTGGCGCAGCTGCTGGCCGAACGCGTATCATCCAAAGCGTTATGAATACTCAAGAAACTGTGCACGAATTCGGCCTTCGCGAAAAGGCGCAGATCATGTCGGGCCAGGACGTGGACCGCACTCTCGTTCGCTTGGCCTACCAGGTGGTAGAGGAGAACGGAATCGAAGGCCTAGGTCTGATCGGAATCCGGCGGCGCGGCGTGCCCATGGCCGAGCGCATGAGCAAGATCATCGCTGGAATTGAGAAGGCTTCGGTTCCGGTTGGGACCTTGGATATCACGTTCTATCGCGACGATCTTTCGACCGTAGGTCCGCGGCCTGTTGTTAAGGAATTGGAAATCGGATTTCTCATTCAGGATATGAATATTGTGCTGGTGGATGACGTGCTTTATACAGGACGCACCATCCGCGCCGCGCTGGATGCGTTGTTTTCGCTGGGGCGCCCGCGTCGCGTACAACTCTGCGTTTTGATCGATCGCGGGCATCGCGAGTTGCCCATCGAAGCGGCTTTTATCGGGCGCAAAGTTCAGACCACGGCGAGCGAAGTGATTGAAGTGAAGTTAACCGAGATTGACGGCACAGAGAAAGTGCTTCTGATGGAGCGGTAAGCACGATTTTTCGAATTACGAACTGAGGACGAAGTTGGCCGCAAAGAGAGTTTCCGATGCTTCGAAGCAATATTCGTTCACCAGCGAAGACAATCGCCTGCTGAAAGCGGCACGGAAGGCGATGAAGAATGCCCACGCTCCGTATTCGAATTTTTATGTAGGCGCAGCCTTTCTGACCACCAACGGCGAAATCTTCGCGGGTTGTAACGTGGAAAACGCCTCATATGGGTTGTCGAACTGCGCGGAGCGGACAGCCATCTTTTCTGCGGTAGCGGAGCTTGGACCAAGAATCGAGGTGCGTGCGATTGCCGTGGTCAACAATCAAGGAGTGCCGTGCTCTCCCTGCGGCGCCTGCCGGCAAGTGATTTACGAATTCGGCCCGGAGGCCACGATTCTGTTTCAGGGCAAGCAGGCATGGAAAAAGTGCCACATTACGGAACTTCTCCCCGAAGGGTTCCGGCTCAAGTGAGCGAGCCGTCCGTTAACCCTACCGACATTCGGATGATTGACGTCATCCGCAAGAAACGCGACGGGCTTGAGCTATCGCGTGCGGAAATTGAATATCTCGTTCGCGCCTACACAAACGGCGAAGTGCCCGACTATCAGGTCTCTGCGTGGCTAATGGCGGTGATCCTGCGCGGTCTGACGCGCGCAGAGACTTCGGTCTTGACCGACGCCATGCTGCGCTCGGGCGATGTGCTGGACCTGTCCGACCTTGCGGCCAGGAAGGTAGACAAACACTCGACGGGTGGAGTCGGCGACAAGACTTCTCTCGTGTTAGCCCCCTTGGCTGCGGCAGGTGGATTAGTTGTTCCCATGATCAGCGGTCGTGGGCTCGGCCACACCGGCGGCACGCTCGACAAGCTCGAAGCCATACCTGGATTCAAGATAAACTTGTCCGTTCAAAAATTCCGTAGCGTGCTGGCGGACTGTGGTTGCTGCATGATCGGTCAGACGGCCGAGATTGCTCCCGCTGATCGCAAGCTATATGCCCTGCGCGATGTAACTGGCACCGTCGAAAGTCCCTATCTGATTTGTGCTTCCATCATGAGCAAGAAGCTCGCCGAGGGCGTTGACGCGCTGGTTCTCGACGTGAAGACGGGGTCCGGCGCGTTCATGAAGGAAGAGAAAGACGCCGTATTTCTCGCCGAGTTGATGGTCGAGACGGGCGAGCGCATGGGTAAATCCATGGTGGCGTTAATCACGAATATGGATCAGCCACTCGGGCTGAAAGTTGGCAATGCGCTTGAAGTGGAAGAATGTATTGACGTGTTGCGCGGGCAAGGGCCGGAGGATCTTCGCGAGTTGTGCCTGGAGCTGGCGGCCTGGCTGCTCCATCTCGGCGGGGTCGCTCCGACGGTGGCGCAAGGCAAGCTGGATGCAGCGATGCTAATCGATTCCGGAAAAGCGCTGGAACGTTTTCGCCAGATGGTTGCCCTACAGGGCGGAGATGTGTCCGCGATTGACGACCCTGCGCGCCTTCCAAAAGCGAAAAACACACAGATTGTAACCAGTTCCAAGGCGGGTTATGTAACCGCGATGAAATGCGAAGCAGTTGGGACGGCGTGTGTGGTCCTGGGCGGCGGGCGCGAGAAAAAGGAAGACTCCGTCGACCCGTCGGTAGGAATCGTGCTGCACTCCAAAGTGGGCGACCGCGTAGACGTGGGAACACCGCTCTGCACAATACATTTCAATTCAGAAACAAAAGCGGCGTCCGCCGCTAAGTTGCTGATCGACAGCTATCAAATCGAAAGCGCTCCTCCGCATCAAAAGAAGGCGATCGTGCATCGCGTGATCCAGGGCAGAAACCAAAATCTGAAACAACCAGAAAGGAACTAACCATGGGGCGATTTACCGGCGTGTTGGGCCTGCTGACGATGTTGGGTCTGGCCTACGCATTTTCCACGAACCGACGCGCTATTCGGGTGAAGACCGTCCTTTGGGGGCTGGGTCTGCAAATCGCTTTCGCTATTTTTGTTCTCCGGGTCGAGTTCGGTCGCACCATGTTCCAATACGCTGGAGATGGCGTCAACAGACTGTTGAGTTATTCCTACCAAGGTTCCTCATTTGTCTTCGGAGACCTCGGCAAGCAAGGTTCGCCGATGGGCTTCTACTTCGCTTTCCAGGTACTGCCAACCGTCATATTTATTGCCGCATTTTTTGCCGTCCTCTATCACTTCGGTGTGATGCAAATCGTCATCAAATTGTTAGCCCAAGTCATGACCAGAGTTATGGGAGCCAGTGGCGCGGAATCCATGAATGTGGCTGCCAGCATTTTTATGGGGCAGACGGAAGCCCCGCTTACTATTCGCCCTTTTTTGCCCGACGTCACCCGCTCGGAGCTGATGACCATTATGACCAGCGGTATGGCCCATGTTTCCGGCGGAATGATGGCGGCGTATATTGCCTTGGGCGCCGAGCCCAAGCATTTGCTGAGTGCGGTGATCATGACGGCACCGGGAACGATTTTGGTTTCCAAGATGTTGGTGCCGGAAACGGAACAGCCAAGGACGGCTGGCCGCGTAGTGATGAATGAAGAAGACGAGGAAGAGAGAAAGAGCCAAAATCTTCTGGGCGCAGTGGCTCGTGGCACAACCGATGGCTTGAACTTGGCGATCAACATTGCTGCCATGTTGATTTCGTTTTTGGCGCTGATCGCTCTGGCCGATGGAATTATGCTCGGACTGCACAACGGATTGGCTCACGTCGGCATCGGTTGGTTCCCGTCCAGCCTGGAGAGCATTGTCGGAGCGCTCTTCGCACCGATAGCATGGTTGATTGGGATTCCGTGGCACGACTGCGTGCGCATCGGAGATTTACTCGGCACCCGCATGGTGCTGAATGAGTTAGTAGCTTTTTCGAAGCTTGGTGCGTTGAAGAACGTCCTTGATCCGCGATCCTTCACGATCGCCACGTTCGCTCTATGCGGCTTCGCGAATCTGAGCTGCATCGGCATCCAAATCGGAGGAATTGGAGCTCTAGCGCCGAACCGTAAAGCCGAAATGGCGAAGCTAGGCATACGCGCGATGCTAGCTGGGACGATGGCCAACTTGATGTCGGCCTCGATTGCCGGAATGCTGCTTTACTAGGCAGCCCAGATTGCAGGTTCCATTTCCAGGTTCCGGGTTTTGTCGTATCTTTCTAAAAGATACTTGGGAATTCGTTCGACCTCCGTTCACGATTCGGGGCCCAGATGCTCGACAATGACTTCCACAACAATGAGTTCCGCGTTAATGATTTTCGGACTGGAAACACAACCGGCGGCTCTCCTGCCGAGGGTCGAGTTCAGCCGTCACCTCCAGATATAGTACAGATCGATGGAGTGCTGAAGTCTTTCGGCTACAAAACAGCCCTCAAGAGTGTTTCTTTTTCGGTTCCAGCCGGGCAAATTTGTGGATTGTTAGGTCCCAATGGAGCAGGGAAAACGACTTTGTTCCGTCTCCTCATGGGGATTCTTAAGGCCACCGAGGGACGATTACTGATCGACGGGTGCGACGCGTTTGAGGATCGCGTTGAAGTCAAGCGCCTCATTGGATTCCTGCCTGACGAACCTGTGTTCTATTCCTACTTGTCTGGCCGAGAGGTACTCGAACTGAGTGCTGCCATGCACGGACTGAACGTGAGCTTGACCATGGATCGACTTGCGCCAGTCATCGCCCAACTCCGGCTCGCCGAGGACATTAACAACTACGCCGAAGACTACTCTCGCGGAATGAAGAAGAAGCTCGGCTTGCTGCTCGCCATGGTCCATCAGCCAAAGCTTCTGGTTCTCGATGAGCCTACCAACGGGCTTGATGTGGAATCCACCCACCTTTTCTATGACCTCATCTTTGAAACAGCCAAGCAGGGAGTGACCGTCCTGTTTTCAACGCACCTCATGGACCATGTGACCAAACTCTGTTCTCATGCCGTGATCATCAATGAGGGAACGGTCGTTGCCAAAGGGTCGCTGGAAGAGCTCTCCGCCGCTTTCGGCGAGTCCAGCCTGGAGGACATCTTCCTGAAGTTGACGGCCAGGCCCCCACAGACATGACGAGTCAGCCGGGCCAACCACTCACTTTTTGGAGCACGGTGCGACTGCTGCTCGGCGCGGCCCGAAAACGCGCGGCTGGTCGGCGCAAGCGTCAGCAGGAATTGCTGCGTCGGCGAACGGGCAAGGATTCAACCAATTGGGCTGGGCTGGGGGTTGCCTTAACAGTTTTTTTCATGGCAATTCTTAACTGCTTGGCAGCGTTTGTCGTGATAACTGCGGTTGATTCCGGTGAGCGCTTGGAAGCCGAGCGACGGGGCAAGATCGTCGTTAGCCGATGGTTCCTGGATGCCGCGAAGGCAGCGGAAAAGGTGCCCGAAGAGCCGCTGTCAAATTGCTTTGTGGACAATGGCCACACGCTCTGTTTGCAAGTTTTGGACCGCGCACCGGCTCCTTCCCCTGACTATGCGTCTGAGGCCAAACGAATCGCCGAGGAGTACGGAGGTTCGCGGGCCGCGATTGAACAAAAACTTCGTGATGCAGTGCGGGATCACCGGACCGGGGATTTCATCACGAAAAACGAGGCAGCTCCCGGAATCGCTGACCTTCCCACAGCGGGGCGTTTTCCTGCGATGTTGGGTTCTCTGATGCTGTTGTTGTGGGGAGTGATGCTGGTTTTCCAGGGCGAAGGTCTTGAACTCGACATCCAGCGGCGCAGGCATCCCATGTGGGAATGGCTTTTTTCTCACCCAGTCCCGTCCTGCGCAGTCTTTCTCGCAGAGATGCTCTCTCCCATTGCCGCCAATCCTATTTACTGGACTGCACTTCTGTTCGCGGCAGTTTTGTACGGAATTGTTTACGGTTCGGGATTCGGCGTGCTGGCCGGCCTTCTCATAGGAGTGCCTGTTTCCGTGGCGGCAGCTTGCATGGGCAAAGCTCTTGAGATCGGAGTCACGCTCCGATTTTCACCACGTTCTCGCGGTGCCATGATGGGGCTCATGAGCTGGATGGGATACGCCTCCATGATGATTTTCTTCGTGGGCATCGCCCTGTTGCCTAAATTAGTTTCCGCGACCGGGCAATTTCTCTATTTCTTCACGGTGCTGCCGTGGCCGTGGCTCAGATTGTTTCTGGGCGGGCAGTCCGGCGGTTCGTTTTCGCTTCTAGCAGGCATGCTCACCTGCTGGACCGTGGCGGGCATCACCGTCGCCAGCGCCATCGGATTCAGCGTTTGGGGTGCGCAACAAGGATTAAGCGGGAACTTTGGTCGAGCTGATTCGGCGCCTTCGGTTTCGCAAAAGAAGGGAATAGGTTTTGGCAAAGATCCCCTGTATCGCAAGGAGTTGCTTTGGTTCGCGCGGGATCGCAGCGCTATCGTGCAGACTATTCTGATCCCTCTGACGGTGGCTGGTTTCCAGCTCTTTAACATGCGCGGCCTGCTGAGCGATGCTCAGAGTGCGTGGAATTATCTTTGTGGCGCGGGTATCTTATTTGGGACCTATTTCCTTTGGATTCTGGGTCCAAAATCGCTCGCCTCCGAAGGCGCCGCGTTGTGGATTGCGCTTACGTGGCCTCGCGGCTTGGAGAGCCTGTTAAAGGCCAAGGCTTGGCTGTGGTCGTTGCTCTCCTCGGGCATCGTTGCCATGATTCTTTGTTACGCAGCCTTCCTGTTTCCAGCCAGCATTTGGAAAATCCTGCTGGTGGGAATTGGCTGGTTCATTTTTGCTCGTAGCATGGCGGAAAAGAGCGTAACGCTGGTTACCGTAACTTCGTCCTCAGGCGAACCGGAACAGATTCCGAAGGGACGCCGCTGGGCCGCGCAGCTCGGCATGCTTACGTTCGCCATCGGAATCTTTACGCAACAGTGGCAGCTGGCCGTCATCGGGATTGTCTATTCCCATCTGACAGCAGCGGCAATGTGGGAAAACTTCCGCGCCCGCTTACCCTACCTCTACGATCCATGGTCGGAAAAATTGCCGCCGCCTCCCACGCTCATGCATGCCATGGTCGCGATCAGCATCTTGGTCGAGGGAGTAGCAGTGTTAACCGGAATCCTCCTGGCAGCGGCCGGACGCGAGAACATCGCCATCGCGCAAGCTTTTAGTTACGGCATCTGCGCTGTGATCGTTTCCATTGGTGTATCGAGCTTTCTGGGCAATCGGGGCGTGTCGCAGCGAGATGTCTGGCGTTGGCCAAGCGTCATTGGGAGGACCGTCCCGTGGTGGCGGGGAGATGACTCTCGCCAAGGCGCGGTATTGCTCCTGTTCCTACTTGGAGTGGTTGGTGGGCTAGCGTTAGGTCTATTCGCGCATGGTTATCTCTTCGTCTTGCAACATATTCCGGCGACTGCTGATCTGATCCGCACAGGGCAGGAGCAGATGGCGAAAATACCCTACCTGCGAATCTCATATTTCGTCATGGCCTTCGGTTGCGCCCCCATTGCCGAAGAATATCTCTTCCGTGGATTGCTTTTTCGCGCCCTGGATCGAGAATGGGGAGGCTGGCGCGCAATAGTCGGAAGTGCAGCCTTCTTCGCCATCTACCATCCGGCGCTTTCGTGGCTGCCGGTTGCCATGCTGGGCATGACGAACGCACTTCTATTTAAGAAAACCGGGCGCCTGGCTCCGGCAGTTGTCCTGCACATGGTCTACAACGCAGCTGTTTTGAGCTGACCCCCGCCGGGGTCGGCAGCGACTATTCCTTTTTATTCGCCGCAAGCTTGCGAGCAATTTCTTCCAGGAGTTTAGGTCGCATTTCAGCCAGCATATTGTCGACAATATTGGCGATGTCTGAACTGTCGCGGCTTGCGTCGGATGCAGTCTGCGCTTGTTCCTTAGCGCTGGCTTCGGCCACGTCGGCTATCTGGTCGGTCAATTCCGACTTCACGATCGTGTTCCGAATATCATGCCAATTCGACCACGCCGCATCCATCTGTGCCCTAGTGCGTGAATCAATCTCGTCTTCCGGAACTGAACGGTCTACGTTTGGCGCGGGTGCAGGCGCAGCAGAAGAAGCCATCTCCACGAAGCTATCCACTTGGGCAGCTGGCGTTGTTGCGGTCTCTGTTGTCGTCCCGCCCAGAGTCCCCGCGCCTTGTGGGCGCAGATCCTGAAAACCGGTCGAAATTTGTGGTTCAGATCCTAAAGCAACGGGCGACGCAACGTTTGGAGTCAGGGAAGGCACAGCCGCAAAATTTTGTGTGAAGGGCTTTTCAACTTGGGCAAGTTCCTCGTTAGCGGTCGCAGTGCTCCCTGCCTTCGATACCGCATTGCTTGTGCCAGAAGCAGCCGCCGCCACTGCAAGAGTTTCCGGCTCCGATTCTGCCGCAGGAACAGCTGATACAGGATCAATAAGGCCTGGGATATCCGACAACACCGGCTCGTCATCCACCGGTGACGCTATATCTGTTTCCGCGAACTGTGCCAAGTCGTAGGTATGGGCCGCCGTCTCAGCCGCGGCGTCGCGAATGGCAGCCCGCATTTCCTGTTCGAGGGAGGCAGTGACTTCCGCAGCCGTCAATTCTGCAACTTCGGCGCGCCAACGAACTACTGGTGGAGTTGCTACAACGGGTTCCTGCGCAGCTTCGGCGTCAGCAATTTCTACTTTTAGGATATCAACTTTTGCAGCCTCAACGCTTCGAGTAAGGGCGAGCGGATCAGCCAGTACATCGGCCGAGTATTCCGGCTCCGGCGCCAATCCCTTCGAAGACGGCATGATCCCTTCCATGGCGGCCGCTGCTACATGCAATACAGGCGCGTTGTCACCTTCGCCACTCAGCATTTCTACGGCTGCTTTGATGGCTGCAATTTCGGCAGGTGTAATGTCGAGCGGGACCTCTTCGGTAGATGCTAAGGCTGGTGACAAATTTTCTTCTGAAACAAGCTTCGAGTCGGAGATTTCCTTGCGGGCTCTTCGGAGCGGATGTTCAGCGGGTTCGGTTTTAGTTTGCTCAACAGCCGCATTCTCGGCTAGTGCGTCCGCAGTAAACGGGCTTTCCCGGCGCAGGCCCGACGCTTCTGTCGGAGCCGCGGCGATATCGCGAAACCCCGTCCCCATCCCGGAAAAATCTTCCTGTGGCGGCTCAGGCTCTTCTTTCTTCTTCCCTGGCATCGAGATGCGATTCTTCCATCCCGTGACTTCAACCTCCGCGTCCGGATCCGGCGTCTCCGCCGAGGCATTTGGAGAAAACGCCTGTGCAAATCGGTCGCTTTTGGAAGCTGTTTTGGATTTCGCCGCAGCCTTGGGATTCGCATCTTCGATCTTTCGAATCACCGCTAGTAATTCGCTTGCTTCAAACGGCTTGATGATAAACGCGTTGGCTTTCGCTTTCAGCGCCTCATCCGATTTGAAGGGTTCGAGTTTGCCAACGGTCAAAAGGACCGGAATATTCGCGGTCTCCGGATTGGCTTTCAATTGCTGGCAGACTTCCAAGCCGCTGTGCCCGGGCATGTAGACGTCCAGCACAGCAATATCCGGCTTCAGCTCCGCAATCTTCTTCAGAGCTGCGGAGCCATTGCTGACGGTAATTACTTCATAGCCCGCATCTGACAGGATCTTTTTGCCCATATTTTGGGCAGTTACGCTGTCATCGGCAAGCAGTATCTTTCGCGACACTCGGACGGTCCTTCAGACACACTAGAGTTAGGGGCTGACCGAAGTTATCTCGTGCCACGTCTTTAGTCAATGAGGGGAGGGGAGGGGTGAGGTTACCTCCGTTTTCTCGCGGGCCGCGAAACGGGAGAAGAGACGAGAAAGTTCGTGCAGCCCCCGCATTTCGACGCCTTGGTCACAGAAAGACCGCGTTCACGAGAAAACAGTTACCGAAGTCGTACTCCTAGTCGTTCTCCATTTTCGGTATGGCTAAACCCGCGACCCAGTGGTGCTACAATTTTTTATTAGAGCCATTCATCTATCCAGAAGGAGGCTCCTATGCCCAGATTTACATTGGTTTTTCCCATCCTGTTTGTTCTAGTAGTCGTCATTTTCGCCCAAGCCCCACCACCCCAGAAAATATCCAGCGCAGCGGTTATTCCGGCCGAAGCCGCTCAAGAGCCCAATCCGGTTAAGGCCACGCCTGAGTCCATTGAGCGAGCCAAGAAGTGGTGGAACATGGACTGCGCGACGTGCCATGGCAAGACCGGCGATGGCAAAGGTGAGACCGCGGTAGAAACAAAACTCACGATCCCCGACTTCACCGATCCCGCCGCGCTGAAAGATTGCACCGACGGCGAACTCTTCTACATCATCAAGAATGGGCGCGAAAGTATGCCTGCCGAAGGCCAGCGCATCAAGACGGAAGAGGGGTGGGATTTGGTGAACTACGTGCGATCTCTGGTCAAAACGAAACCGGTTCCCGACCAGAAACCACAGGCCGAGCAAAAATCGCGGTGGGAAACTGCAAGGGAAAGAACAAGAATGCTACCCAACCATCTCTGGCGTAGCCGCCAGCAGGCTTCGCGTGTAGGTATGCTGCGGGCGTTCTGTAATCTGTTCCGTGGTTCCTTGTTCCACAATCTTGCCGCGATACATCACGGCGATGCGGGTCGCCAGGTAACGCACTACCGGCATCGAGTGCGAGATGAAGAGGTAGGTTAATCCAAACTCGCGTTGCAGTTGGGCGAGTAGATTTACTACCTGTGCCCCGACGCTGACATCCAGCGCTGATACCGGCTCATCCGCCACAATGAACTTGGGACGCAACGCCAGCGCACGTGCGATGCCGATGCGTTGCCGCTGACCTCCGCTGAATTCATGTGGGTAGCGCTGCAACGCTGACTCATCCAACCCGACCGCCCGCAGCAGTTCCACAACGCGAACGCGCCGTGCTTGCTTAGTCAAAGCTTCATGGATGACCAGCGGCTCGGCGATGATGTCCTCCACTCGGAATCTGGGATCGAGTGATCCGAAAGGATCTTGAAAGATGATCTGCATGTGACGGCGCATCCGCCGCAAATCGCCGCTGCTGGCAGAGACCAAATCACTGCCATCAAAGCAAACACTGCCCGAGGTTGGCTCGATCAAACGGAGCGCGAGCCGTCCCAGTGTGCTCTTGCCCGACCCAGATTCGCCGACCAAGCCCAAGGTCTCTCCGGCCTGAATGTCGAGCGAGACTTCATCGACGGCGCGAACTTCTCGCTGCGCACCGCCCCCGAAAAGGGAGCTGCTCCCGGAGTACGTTTTCACCAGATCGCGAATTTCAACTAGCGCCATGTTGTCAACCTATCGCATCGCGATCAACGGCACCGCTACCAGCGCCGCCAGCATGCCCAGCAACTTCCATCCCGTGAGCCGCTCGGCCAAAAAGAACCGAGCCAGCAATACCGTAATCACCGGATAGAGAGAAGTTAACATCACCGCTGCATCGAGACGTCCGGTTTGCGTTGCTCGGATGAAAAGCATCGTCCCAGAAACGTCAAGCATGCCCGCGGCGATGCCCATGCCAACCCGCGACGCATCCATCTTTTGCACGTGCCGCCCGATCAGGACAATCCCACTCACCATGACTAGAGCCGCGAATCGCGAAGAGACAGCCGACCAGAACGCCGAGGCATCTCCTGCGCGCTTAATCAAGATATAAAACAACGCAAACCCAACTCCAGCCAGAATAGCTTTGGCGAGCCCTTCGGTGTGCAGCTTTCCGTCTTCGGGCTTGGCGATCAGCCAGATTCCGATGGCTGCAAGCGCGAACCCCGTCAATGCCAGCTTGCTCGGCCAACCATCAGTAGCGATTCCCACAACTGCGGGGATAGCTGCCCCTACCAAGGCCGCCACTGGAGCCGTCAGACCCATCTTGCTGGACGCTAGCGCTCCGTAAAATAGGGACAGCGCTGCGCCTCCGCACGCGCCCGCCAGCAGCGCCCAAAGCATGCTGGCCCGGGGCGGAATGACCGCATGAGTCCCTAGCGCAAGCGCCACCGCCAATACCAACGCGCCCGCATGTGAGATTGCCGTCAGGAAGAAGGCATTGGCCCGCTTCGACGCGAATCCGCCGAGGAAATCCGACGTCCCCCAAGCCAAGACTGCTGTCACGCCAAAGGCGGTTGGAACGAGTTGTATCGAGTGTGCCATCTACGAGTGGGCCAAACGACCGAGCTTATCATGCTGAATGCCTGAATATCGCCGCCGCAGCCCTGCCCGGATGGTAGAATTTCCACAGTGATTGAACTGGCTCCCTCGATCTTGTCCGCCGATTTTGCGCACCTTGCCGAGCAGGTGCAGAGCGCCATTGCTGGCGGAGGCTCTGTCGTCCATGTGGACGTGATGGACGGCCATTTTGTGCCCAACATCACGCTCGGGCCACCGATCGTAAAGTCTCTACGGAAGGCTACGAAATCCGTCCTCGACTGCCACTTGATGATTGAGAACCCCGACCAGTACATCCCGGAATTTGCGGACGCGGGCGCGGATTGGATTTCGGTGCATCAGGAAGCGTGCCGCCACCTGAACCGGACTCTGCATCTGATCAAGAGCCATGACTTGAAAGCAGGAGTCGTCATCAACCCCGCCACTCCGGTGGAAACGCTGTCCGAAGTGCTGGATATTGTCGACTATGTGCTGGTGATGTCGGTGAATCCCGGGTTTGGCGCGCAGAAGTTTATTCCTGAGGTTTTAAATAAAGTCCGTAAACTTGTGGACTTACGCACAACGCGCCGCCTCGACTACCGCATCGAAATTGACGGTGGCGTGGCGCTCGACACCATTCCGGAGATTGTCCGAGCGGGCGTAGAGATTCTGGTGGCCGGCAACGCCGTGTTTGGCAGCGGCGATCCCAAGAAGAACGCGGAGAAATTGCTGAAAGTTGCCACCGAAGCAAATCTGCAAAGAGCATAATTTCAAGTTGCAAGGTTGAATTGAGGCTGTCCATGAAACGTCGTCTGTCTGTGGTCTTTGTCCTGTGCGCTGTGCTCGTTCTCGCGACCGGATGCACGAACAAGAAGGTCGTGAACCCGCTCGCGGATGTCAATTCCAAGCAGCCGGATAAGGTTTTGTTTGATCGCGCGCTCGACGCTCTCAAGCACAACAAGTTTGAGGTGGCCCGCCTTTCGTTGCAGACGTTGATCAATACTTACCCCGATTCGGAATATATCGCTCGCGCCAAACTAGGCGTTGCTGATTCGTGGTACGCCGAAGGTGGGACCGCCGCTTATACGCAAGCGGAAATCGAGTACAAAGATTTTCAGACCTTCTTCCCAAACATGCCGGAAGCGGCCGAGGCGCAGTACAAGATCGCCAACATCCACTACCAGGAAATGGAGAAGCCGGATCGAGACTTTACCCACTCCCTGCGCGCCGAAGACGAATATCGACAGATGATTCTGCAATATCCCGACAGCAAGCTTCTGCCGCAAGCCAAGCAGCGTTTGCTGGAAGTGCAGGAAGTGCTTGGAGAACGCGAATTCCGCGTGGGTCGCTTCTACTATTGGCGCGAGTCCTATCCAGCGGCGATTGCGCGCCTGCGTTCCATGACTGAAAAATATCCCCTGTATAGCAAAGCTGACGAAGCTTACTACTTGCTAGGACAGTCCTACGAAGCACAAGTCGCGCGCGTCCGCGCGATACCGCAGAGCAACGCGGCGGGCGAAGCGCTGAAGGCGCAGGGGATAAGAGATTTCTCCAGCAAAGCCGCCGCCGCCTACGCGCACATTGTGGAGCGCTATCCCGTAGGTTTGCGTGCGGACGCTGCCAAGTTGCGCCTCGAAGAGCTGCATCATCCGGCACCGACGCCTACCCCGGAAGCTATTGCCCGGAACAAGAAGGAAATGGAAGGTCGCGAACAGGCGGGCATGGTCAGCCAGTTCATGGGTAACTTCAGGCGCCATCCTGATGTACGGCAGGCAGCCAACGTTGGTGACCCCACTCTGGTGGATCCGCAGATTGTGAGCGCTACCCAGATCGCGCAGGAGACGGTCCGCGCCATGACTCCGGTGGCGGAGCCCACGGGGAAGGTTTCCGCGGAAACGATTAAAGGTACGGTAACGAACGAAGCGCCGCCGCGATCCGACGCGCCTCCTGGCGCTGCGCCTGTTCCGGATGCGGCTCCTGGCGCTGCGCCAGCGACAACACCTGCGACGGGGGACACGGCTGCTCCGACTGCACCAACTCCCTACGGCGAGTTGAAGCCGGATACATCCGCTGCGCCTACTGCCACGCCCTCCGCCGCACCAACTACGGATGCGCCGCCGCCCGCTCCACCGCAGACGAATGAAATTCAAGCTGCTCCTGCAGGAACTCCGCCCGGGAGTGCTACAAATCAGAGCACCGATGCGATGTCGTCCAGCAAAGGCAAGAAGAAGAAAGGGTTAAAGAAGGTTATTCCGTTCTAACAATAGATCACAGGAAGCAGCAGACTCCTCAGGGCTGAAGCCCTTCGGAATGACAAGCGTAATTCTTTCAATAATCATTCCGACGAATTTGCCATTCCGAAGCAAGGGCGAGGAATCTGCTCTTCCAGCCAATCATGTATTCTTTCCCTCTGGAGACGTACACCATGAAGAAACTTTTCTGTATCGCCCTCATCCTGACTGCCAGCGCCGCGCTTGCTCAAATCAAGAACCCTGTCAGCACCGTCTTGCGTGACATGCTCCCGCGCCAACAGAAGAAGCTGATCGCTGCCGTCGACGAAATGCCTGCCGCGAAGTTCTCTTACAAGCCGACGCCGGAGCAGATGACGTTCGCGCATCTGGTCATGCATATCACCGAGTCCAACAATCATCTGTGTTCGCTGCTCGGAGACGCGCCTGCGCCCAAGGCTTCCGAATTGAAAGAAACAGATACCAAGGAAAAACTAGCTGCCGAGTTGCAGCAATCTTTCGATTATTGCGCCAAGGCTGTCGAGAAGATGGATGACTCGAAGCTCGGTGACACCGTTAAAGGACATGGCGGGGAGCCTGTTCCGCGTGCCTGGGCTGCCATTGCCCTCACCAATGACTGGGCGGACCACTACGCGGCTGCTGCAATGTATTTGCGACTGAATGGATTGCTGCCGCCGACGGCGAAGAAGTAAAGCGATGGCGCCGCAGCGCTAGATCAGCGCAACAGCAGATTCCTCACGATAAGGCCGTTCGGAATGACAAGCGTAGGGGTTGCGCGTTGCTGCAGCTAGCTTTTCGCTGCGCTTTTCGGCTTTAGAATCTGCTCAATCTGCCGTAGGTGGTTCAAGTCGTGACCAGCAACCAGATTTGTGAAGTGCGTCACGGTTTCCCTGCCGCGTTCCGAGTGCATGCCGTAGTTTTCCCAAAGAGTCTTCGGAACAGTCTTCAATACAGCGAGGTTGCTTTCTCGCAATACGCGAAATGTCTCCAGCGAAGCTTTTGGATCGCGCTTGGCATAGTTAAACGTGGAAGCCCAGGCATCTTGATCGTAGCCCTGGATCGGCGTGCCATTCGAGCTCAAGATCATGCGCAAGCGGCATCCGATGACCAACTCGGAATCGGCCAAGTGCGCAAGAATCTCTGCCACGGACCACTTGCCCGGGGCTGGTCGCTTCGTAAGTCGCTTCCGGTCCATGCGTTTCGTTAGCGTGGCGAGCTTTTGCGGCGTAGATTTCTGCACACTTAAAGCTGGTTTGCCATCGAGGTTCGCCAGGATTCGCTGCGTGTATTCTTGCGGTGTCTCGTACATGATTTCCTCGCTGCTTACTTGATCTGGACTAATTCCCGGTTTTCCGCTGCGGCTGCTGAAGGCGTTTGTGGATCGCGCCAGCGGTCAAAAATCGATACTTGATGCACGCATGAAACGGTGCAATGCGGGGCGCAGCCCTTCTCGGTCATGTATTCCCGGCGCATATCTTCCTTTGTGTATTCTTCGAGTGGAACGCCAGGATAGCCGCGCTGCTGCGAACAGTAATGAACAAGGCCGTTCTCGCAAATATAGAGATATCGCGATCCTGCGCGGCAACGCCATGTGTTCGCCTTGCCAAGAGCAATATTGTCCTGGAAGGAATTCACGCGCGTGAAGCTGCTTTTCTCCATGGCCTTCATCTCGTGATAGACGCGCTTTTCTTCGTCGCGGAGAGGCTGGAGCTGTCCGCTGCCGTCGTGAATAATCCCTACCGTCGACGTAAAGCCCAGTTCTAAAGCGCGATTGCCTATGGTCAGCGCATCTTGTGGATTATTCACGCCTCCGCCGACGACGGAATTGATGTTCACGTGGAAATCGGCGTGTTCAGCCAGCAGTTGCAGCTTCTTATCCAGAACCTTCAGACTCTTTTTCGAAACATCATCCGGCATCACATTATCAATGCTGATCTGCAGCCATTCCAGGCCAGCAGAGTTGAGCCTCTGAATGCGTTCCGCGACAAGTAAATATCCGTTGGTGATCATGCCGGCAATCGCGCCGTTTTTCCGAATGCGCCGGATGACGTCATCCAACTCCGGATGCAGCAAAGGTTCTCCGCCGCTGATTGTGATCACCGAGGTGCCGAGTTCTCCCAGCTTGTCGACGCGACGGAACATGTCGTCTAAAGGAACGGGCTTCGAAACATCGTCGTACTCGTTGCAATAAGTGCAGGAAAGATTGCAACGCCGCATGGGAATGATATGGGCCAGCAGAGGATGATTCGTCGACAGCACGGCCTTGCTGACGGCGCGCAAGCCGCGAGCGTCGCGGACCAGACCCTTCATGCGTCTGCGGAGTTTGGTGGATGTAGAGGACATGCTTTTCGCTAACTACTATGGCAACACACAACGCTGGGAAGTGCAAGATCAGCAACATTGGGGTAGTGGTGCAGTTTGAAATCCACAGGGCTGGCGCTATTTTAGGCTCTGTGGGAAACTGTGGGCATGGCGAAAAAGAAGGTTGCACCCAAGAAAGCCGCTAAAAAGAAAACGACCCGCAAGCGCGAGGATTTTAGCCAAGCTGCTGCACGGATTGTCAGGGACGCTACAGAGAATCAATAGGTCTATTTTTAGAGTCTCCGAATGTATCGGGCGCGATGATTTTGTCAAGATTCTTCGGCAATTTCAGAGGTCCGTTAAGATCCTCGAATGCCTTAATATTAGTATTTAAGAAATCCGCTAAGACTTTGGCTTCTAGCCAAGTCATAGTGATTTCGACTCGCTGATCGATGAGAACTTTGGTCTCCGTTGCACCTGCTACCCGCCCGAACAAAACTCTAATATCAAAGGCAGTTGATGCCATCTGTAGGTTATTAGCGTAAAACTTGAACAGCCCACCTTCGGGAATCTGAATTTCGATCTCTCTTGTCGGTTTCACGATTGGTTCAGTATCCATAATCTCCTCAGTATCCCAATTGTTGCTGAGCGGGCTTCGGGTCACCAGCGCCCATGAAAGAACCCGCGACTTCGGTTTCATCCCCGCTGTCTACAGGCGAAGTCTTATCCGTAGGAAACTTATAATCGGCTGGAGTGGCTGGACGGGAAGCATCTCCCGAAAAATCCAACCCTTGTTGGCTGCCTGCTTCCTCACTAAGATTGTTTCGCTTGGAAAAGCGGCGCTGTAATGCCAAATATTCACTAGTGAAACTGGGAGCAGCTAACCGTTTATTGCTGAATCCATCCACAAAATCAATCATTTCACTGTATGGAACGAAGCTGACAATCAGCCCCACATTAAAAATTGATGCCAGTTTTTTCAGGGTATTAAGCGAGAACTTTCCATATCCAGGTTTCTCCATTAAGGAAAAACGCGGCTGTTTGGTTTCCATTTTTTCCGCAATATATTTCTGATGCCAACCCCGCGCCTCTCTCATGGCGCGCAATTGCATCGGGAGTCCTATATCAATTTCCTCGGATATGAAAGCGTCCCGATAGGTCTGGCTTGTGAGCTTCTCAAGGAGAACTTCCTTAGACATCGTATCGCTCCGTTGGGGGAGGAGTTTCGGCGAATTGTTTTCTTAGTTTTTTGGCCTGTTTGATCGACTGTTGCTGCATTTTCTTGTCACTGTCAGCAAACATAATTACGAAACACTTACCACTGAAATATCCATAAATCCGGTGCTCCACCTTCGCATCGTCCAGCCTGATCTCGCCAGCCCCGCCCCCTAGTGGCCTGTAGTAGGGCATCGGCCATGTTGGCCATATAACCTTCAGACGGCGCAGTGTGGCATCTACCTTCGCCTGAAGCTGTAGCTTTCCGGACAGCCAAGCGACCAAGGCGTTCCTCTTGGCGGTCTTTACGGGCCGGAATTCCCAGTCAGGTTTCATAATATCACATAAAAGTTATATGTAAACGCTTTTTTCTTGACTAGATCAATATAACATATTTATTATATATCAATGAACTGCTTGAGTATGGCTCGAAAAGCGAATGTGGTTGCAGCGCTAGTTGAGGGCACGTCCATCAACGCCACCTGTCGTATGACAGGGGTCGCGAAGCACACCGTTCTCAAGCTCCTCAAAGACCTAGGATGCGCCGCAGCATCGTACCACAATCGGAACGTGCGTAACCTCCGCGTGCGCCGCGTACAGGCCGACGAAATTTGGGCTTTTGTGGGCGCGAAGATGAAAAATACCAGCGAGGAAAAAGTAAAGCAGGGCTGGGGCGATATTTGGACCTGGACCGCAATAGACGCGGATACCAAGCTCATCATCTCCTACACGCTAGGGCAGCGCGGGGCGGAAACAGCGCACGTGTTCATGCAGGACGTTGCTAGCCGCATCAAGACACGAATCCAGCTCACGACCGATGGCCATAGGGTCTATGCGGAAGCCGTGGAGAATGCATTCGGTGGGGATATTGACTATGCAATGCTGGTCAAAATCTACGGAGCATCCAATGACAATCCTGAGTCCCGCTACAGCCCTGCAACCTGCATCGGATGCCGCACAGGAGTCCTAGCCGGATCGCCCGATCCTAAGCATGTCAGCACGTCCTTCGTGGAACGTCAGAACCTTTCGATGCGAATGGGAATGCGCCGTTTCACGCGCTTAACAAACGGATTCAGCAAGAAACTGGAGAACCACGGGCACGCGGTTGCCTTGTACTTTTTGCACTACAACTTTTGCCGAGTACACAAGACTTTGCGAGTCACCCCCGCGATGGAAGCTGGCATTGCGGATCACGTCTGGACAATCGAGGAACTGATAGACCTACTGAGCTAACGATGAATGCTAGATTCCTTGAAACGTCGCCATGATAAGTCATCACACCTTGAATCTTCGTCGAACAAATTGCCTTGTGACATTTTTTCTCGAACGTAAGGAATCTGGTAGTGTTCTTTCCGCATACGTATGGCAACATCCAGCAGGACCATTAGGAACGCCAGCGCGCACACCGCAAATATCAACCCAATCGCCACCCAGATCATAGCTCCCTCCGTGGAGACGCGCCGTCAATTGCCGCCCCATCAATTGCAGTGATGGAGTGTCTAATCATCCACCGCAGGATCACGAAAAATACCGGTCGCACACTTATTGCGGCTGCAAAGAGAACTGCGGATGCAGCCGCCACCAGCTCACCAATATTCCACGTTAGCCGATTCGTGGAATACATATCCAATAATCCAAAAACCAAAACGAGTACAGATGCTTCACTGAAAAAATTGGTGATTAACTCGATTACTCGTTTGAATCTGAAAATTGAATATTCGGTTGCGGCCTCAATTGTAGGATCATCAAGCATGAGCTAATTTTGGAACGCGAGTATTATCGCCAGTAGCGACGAATACGTCTATAGCCAAGCTTAGCCATTCCTCCTAAGCACGTTTGATGCCAATCTTATATATCAGATTCATTTCAGGAAAGTCGAGTTGCCTCAAACTGCACCACTACCAACATTGGCTGGCTGGAATTGGCGGGTGAACGGGGATTGGTGGCTCGCCAGAGTACAGCGAGTTGTTGATGCAACGAGAAAATGTCGTATTAACTGCAACGAGACTTTGTCGCCCCGTAGCATTTAAGTAACGGCCGCCAGGGCGGGGCGGCCGGAGAGGTT
>JAYVEP010000057.1:0-5889 GCA_043749225.1 Acidobacteriaceae bacterium | reverse complement strand
ACAGGAGCGTTGGTCGTAAGTTTCACCGCCAACTCCACGGCCAACAATCCAAACAACGTCGTGAACTTGATCACCGGATTCAACGCCACAGAAGACGTGTCCTTAAATGGATCGCCCACCGTATCGCCAACCACGCAAGCATCATGCAGTGGCGTACCTTTTTTCTTCAGTTCGGTTTCCACGATCTTCTTCGCGTTATCCCAGGCTCCGCCGGCATTCGCCATAAAGATCGCCTGATACAACCCGAAGATCGCAATCGAAATCAGGTACCCAATAAAGAAGAAGGGTTCCGCAAACGCAAAAGCCAGTGTGCCAAAAAATACCGCCAGAAAAATATTGAACATGCCCTTCTGCGCGTATTTTGTGCAAATCTCAACCACCTTCTTGCTGTCTTCGACGGAAGCCTTTTCAGCGCCATCCAGCTTGATGTTGGCTTTGATAAACTCCACCGCGCGATAAGCGCCAGTCGTCACGGCCTGCATGGAAGCGCCAGTAAACCAGTAAATCACCGCGCCGCCCGAAATCAATCCCAGTACAAACGGAGCGTACAGCAGCGAAAGATTGTTTACGTTCTCGGTCAAGCCATGGGTCAGCGCCATGATGATCGAAAAGGTCATCGTTGTCGCGCCCACCACCGCCGTCCCGATCAGCACCGGTTTCGCCGTAGCCTTAAACGTGTTGCCCGCACCATCGTTTTCTTCCAGCAAATCTTTCGCCCGCTCGAAGTTTGCATCCATGCCAAAGTTCTTTTTCAGATCAGCCTTGATATTCGGAACAACTTCAATCAGCGACAACTCATACACCGATTGCGCATTGTCCGTCACCGGGCCATAAGAATCCACCGCGATCGTAACCGGCCCCATCCCCAGAAATCCAAACGCCACCAAGCCGAAAGCAAACACCGCCGGCGCCAGCATTCCCAAGCTCTCGTGCAATCCCATCAGCGAGAAGTAGTAGGAAAGCCCCATCAATCCGACCATCGCCAGCCCCAGCCAATACGCCGAGAAATTTCCAGCAATCAACCCAGACAGGATATTCAGCGATGCGCCGCCCTCATCCGACGATGTCACCACTTCCCGCACATGCCGCGATTCCGTCGACGTAAACACCTTTACCAACTCCGGAATCACCGCTCCCGCCAAAGTTCCGCAAGAGATGATCGAAGCCAGCTTCCACCATTGCGACGTATCCCCACCCAGCGACGGAACAATCAGGTAAGAAATCACATACGTCATGACCATCGAAATAATCGACGTCAGCCAAACCAGCGACGTCAGCGGATGCTCGAAATTCATCTTGTCCGCATTCTGGTACTTAGCCTTTACCACGGCACTATTGATGAAGTAAGCCAACGCGCTAGCCACCAACATCATGATGCGCATGACAAAGATCCAAACCAGCAACTGCACCTGAATCGTAGAACTGTTTGGACCTTTCACCGCCAGCAAAATAAACGTGATCAGCGCCACGCCGGTCACGCCATAAGTTTCAAATCCATCCGCCGAAGGTCCAACCGAGTCGCCAGCATTGTCGCCCGTACAATCCGCAATCACGCCCGGATTGCGCGCATCGTCCTCCTTAATCTTGAAGACGATCTTCATCAAATCCGAACCAATATCCGCAATCTTCGTAAAGATGCCGCCAGCAATCCTCAACGCCGCCGCACCCAACGATTCCCCAATAGCAAACCCAATAAAACAAGGCCCAGCATAATCCGCCGGCACAAATAGCAAAATAAACAACATAATCAACAACTCAACAGAAATCAGCATCATTCCAATTGACATGCCGGCTTCTAGGGGGATTTGGTGTAAGGGGTAGGGTTTGCCGCGGAGGCCTGCGAAGGCGGTTCTTGAATTCGCGAAGGTATTGACGCGGATTCCGAACCAGGCTACTCCGTAGCTTCCGGCGATTCCGACCAGGCTGAAGCCCAGGATGATGGGGAGCGTCAAGGCGATGGATTTTCCGGGGACCGGGGACAGCCATCCGAAGTAGATGGAGATGACCACCGCGATAAACGCCCAGAGGATCATGATGAACTTGCCTTGGGTCGTCAGGTAGGTTTTGCAGGTTTCGTAGATGAGCTCGGAGATATCGAGCATGCATTGATGGACGGGGAGGTTCTTCAGCTTGGTGTAGATCATGAGACCGAAGCCGAGGCCTAGGACGCAGAAGATCAGTCCAATCATCAGTAGCTTGTGGCCATCGATGCCGCCGAGGAACTGGACGGACGACATATCCGGCAGGCGGAGTCCGGCTTCGCCGCTGGCTTCGGGTTGGGCCCACGAGGGGATGGAGCACAGGGTCATTAGGCTGGCCAGGGTCGCCAGGGTTTTGAAACGGTTACGCATGAAATTCCTCCAGAGAATAAAGACGGTGCCCAGAATTTGAGAATCCGCTTCCAGCCGCACACGTCTCGCGCCTGCCTATCTGAGCCGACCGCGAGATTGTAAGGGTAGAAGTTCCGAACACGCTTCCACGGCAATCTGCGTTTGGCCGCGTCGGAAAAAAGCTTTGCCGAGCCTGCGGGAGCTTATCAGCTGTCCCGCCAGTCCTTTGCAAAGCCATTCTTTATAGCATTTTAGCGGCGGAGGGTCAATGGAATTGGGGGAAGGAATTGGGGAAGGCGGAATGTAGCGCGGGCACTCTTGTCCGCGAAAGGCTAGCAGCGGAAAGAGTACCGAAGTCCGCCAGAGAAAGCAGATTCCTCAGGGCTAAAGCCCCTTCGGAATGACAAGAGTTGAGGGTGCCCTCAAAACTAACGTTTGTCATTCCGAGTGCAACGAGGAATCTGCTTCTTGCCTGCGTCGCCATCGGCTGGTAGCCTGTTCCGGCCATGCTCATTATTGGGACCAAGGTGTTTTTCTGGGGCTCGGATCTGACTTCCGAACTCATGCGCTGCGGCACGTGTGGAAACACGGCCCAGTTTATTCGGAAGACGGGAATGCGGTTCCTCACGTTCTTCTTCATCATTCCGACCATCCCGCTGAGCGGCAAAATGCACGTCGCCGAATGTCCGCAGTGCAAGACGCGGTATAAGGTGAACTAGGTCTAAAGAGAACCGGGTTTCGGGTTCCGGCGGTTGTAGAGAAACTCCAAAAGCTTGTCCTTCTGAATAGTCTTAGCGAGAGCAATCTCCTGTTGCCTCAGGGCATCCCTCCGAACACTCTTCACCGGGCGGTGCCAACCATCCGGGCACGATTTCCTGCCGTAGCCGTTACATGTGGAGCAGGCAAAGCGTCCGCTGCCGCCGCATCCACCGCAGGTCTGGCCGTCCCTTTGGCCGGACCCGTCGCACCCCTGGCAGCAATAGCCCAATGCACAGCAAGAAGATGGTACCCATGCCATGACAAGTTGGACAGAAGTGCATAGCCCCTCTTCGAGCCAGTTCCCAGAATCGCTCAGCCCATGATATACAAAGTTGGACGGCCGTCCAAGCCGGGTTTGAGGTGAATTGAGTTTCGTTATTCCCACCCTTCGCAAAGTGCGCGAAGGATGGGGCACCCTTTGTTCTGGTTGGGTTGGGAGATCAAAGGCTGGGCCACCCGCCCACCCTTTGTCCTGTTGGGCTGGGGAGGTCAAAGGCAAAGGCTCTGCCACCCGCCTATTGCAGAACGTCAATGACCACCTGAATTATTCCAACGAACAAGAACAGGCCAATCATGCGTTTTCGATTGCTATCTGGGGTAGTAGATTTCGCGATCAGCAGAAACAGGCCGGAAAGCACACCGCCCACGATAAATTCGCCGACTATAAGCCAACGAATGAACGACATTGGACCGAACCAGCGGAACCATACGATTACTGATCCGATCAAGAAAGATGCAAAATATACGCCAAAGGCCACAACCGATAATCGCTGGCTTGGCGGTGCTGGCGGGAACGGAATCTCTTGGAACATAGGCTCCTGATTTCTACTTAGCTTTCTTTTTTGATCTGGCCCTTGGTTCCTTCTCCGGTGGCTTCACCTTGAGCACGTCCGCTATCACTTCCCTGAACGGGAGCGGGATGTGCGGGATCGGCTTCGAGTTCGTTGTTTTCTTTAGTTCCTGCATTTAGATTTTCTTCCGCGTAACTTGGAGTTTTTTCGGCGGGTGGCCGAGGCTTTTGATTTCTCTGACACAACCAACACTAGGGGTGGCCCACCCTTCGGCGTTTGAAGTGTGGGGGACATAATGTTCACATAACGGAACACAGCGTTGTGCGAGTGATCCCCAACGAAATCTCTTTCCAAGCATCCTTCAACCTCCTCAGCAGCTCTCGATCTTCTGAACCCGCAACAATAGCAGATTCCTCACGATAAAACCGTTCGGAATGACAAGCGTTTAGAGTTTTCAGGTTGTCGGGTGCCCCGTCTGACATTGCGTCACATCGATGACAGACTCTTGGCTAGCTCATGCAATCCAATCGCGTCCGTCTGAGCGTCAAGCGGGAACCGTTCGCGGCCTGGACGGGTGGACGGGTGGCCCATTCAAGCTTTCTTTTGGCTTGAGTGGGGCAGTTCCACGCGGGCGCAAAGCCTGTCCTCGATTCGTTGCCGCTGGCGTGCCGTCCACTCGGATTCAATTTCCACGAGTCCTTCGCAGCCGGTTGCATACTGCAAAAAACTGCTCTACTCCCAGTCTTCGGGACGTTCACACAATCCGCGCTTGACGGGATTACGGTGGATATATCGCAACTTTTCCACGAACTGCGCTTTGTTCCGGATATTGAAATCGTAGTATCGCTTTTGCCAAAAATGCTTAGCATCGCCGATCAAGCGCCGCGCTACGCCTTGCTTCAGCGACTTGAGCGCATCGGCGACTGTCTTCCCCTCCGGCTGGCTGACGAGTAGATGCACATGTTCGGGCATCACCACATAGCCATACACGCAAAGCCCAAAGCTGCATCGCACACGCTCCAAGGCGAGCTCGAACGTGTGTTTCGCTTCCGCTAAGACGGATGCACGCCGCCGGTAGCAGCAGAAAGTCACAAAATGACTCTGCCCGGATTCCTGGAATCGTTGCAGTCCCCACGGCATAGTGACAGCTTAGCTCCCAGCACTGCCCCACTCAAGCCAAAAAGAAGGCTTGAATGGGCCACCCGACCTGTTCTAGTTCTGTTGGGGAGGTCAAAGGCTGGCCCACCCGCCCGCTCGGATTCAATTTCTGAGTCTCTCGCAGCCTGTTGCGTACTGCGGAAAACTGCTCCACTTCCAGAGATTGTTTCATAAATGCGTTCTGGCCCGTCGGGGCGTTACCTCGGGGGCTGAAGCCCAAGTTTTTGGCGGGTCTAATGGCACGACTGAAGTCGTGCCCTACCCAAGAGCATTTATGAAACACCTTTAGTCTCCCCCAACGTTCACAAAATCCGCGCTTGACGGGGTTGCGGTGGATGTATCGGAGCTTCTCCAGGGACTGCGCTTTGTTCCGGATGTTGAAATCGTAATATCGCTTTTGCCAAAAATGCTCAGCCTCGCCGATCTGCGAAAGCTTAGCCCTCAAGGCATAGAAAGAGGTTACTTCCCAGCACTGCCCACTCAAGCCAGAAAGAAGGCTTGGATGGGCCACCCGAGCGAGTTCTCTAGATGGAACGATTTGGAAGGGCGAACGTTGAGGGTGTTGTGCGGCCGGGGGCCTCGGGGGCTGAAGCCCCGGAATCTAATTGGTCTTTATGGCCCGACTGAAGTCGGGCCCTTCCCGTAAGGCTTTTTCTGCGTGCGCCTTTCCAATTCGGACCGCGGTGGGAATGCTCACAGTCGCGCGCTTCCCGTAAGACTGGTTGTGGTGAGGGTGTTGGAGGGAAAGGGATTCCTCACTGCGTTTCGGAATGACAAATTTATCGAGTGTTTTCGGTGCGCTGGGCTAAGGGCCGCGGACAAGAGTGTCCGCGCCACATTCAGAGTGGCGA
>JAYVEP010000056.1:0-5890 GCA_043749225.1 Acidobacteriaceae bacterium | reverse complement strand
GAAGACGTAGGCATCTGCGAAGCCGTACAGCGCGGCCTGAAGTCACGGGCTTATGGAGCAGGCCGTCTCTCCGTGCGTCGCGAAGGCGGAGAGCACCTCTTCCATCGACTGCTAGCCGCCGATCTCAAAGGCGGACTCGATTCATCGGACCGCAATCAGGGCTCCCGCGCTGCCGACTGACGTCGCTTCTTCCGTGGTGATTTCTTGCTCGCCGACTTCTTCGGCAGATGCTCAGCACTGGCCATCAGCGTAGCTGTGCCACTCCCTCCGTCCAAATCTCGATATGGATCATAGCTTTCGCCCGGATACCATTCCCCTCGAAACAGCGCGGCCTGCCGCGCCACACTGCACCGTTGCACATGCACCGCATCGAATGACTTGTGCGGCAGGTTCGGGGTGCCCCAGTCTCCACCCCAAATCAGTTTGTGCTGATACGCAAGCCTCCCCAGAAACGTGAAGTCGCCCTTCCACGACGGCGCTCCGCCGATGACCTTCACCAGATCGCAAGCCAATCCGTAACGGTGGACGCCTGCTTTCTTCAGTTGCGTGGCGTGTTGATCGAAAAGTTCCTCCTGCCGCTCCTGGCTGCGATAGGTTTCAAACGCCATCAGTTTGAAGCCTAGCGTGGCCGCGTCCTGGATGATCTGCCGCACTAGCCCACGCATGGTTGGCTCTAGCAAGTTCAGATCTTCAACTGGATTGGTGGAGTGAAAACGAGGGTCGAACTCAATGACGTCGCTATAGAAATTCCCCAAGGGCACACCTCCAAAAGGCTGACGAAAGTTGAAGGGCCCAGGGAGCCTTTAGCTTGGGGCTAGAAGCTAGCAGCTAGGAGCTACTACTTCAATTCTAGGAGGATATTTTCTTATGCCAAGAGAATAATTTAGACAAATACAACTGTTTTGTTTCCATAGAGAAGCACGCGATTCTCCAAGTGCCACCTTACGCCCCGAGAGAGCACAACCTTCTCCAGATCGCGACCTTTTTGCAGCAAGTCATCGAGCGCGTCGCGGTGTGAAATGCGTGCGACATCCTGCTCGATAATGGGGCCATCGTCGAGAACTTCGGTGACGTAATGGCTGGTGGCGCCAATGAGTTTGACGCCGCGCTCGAAGGCCTGGTGATACGGCCTGGCTCCGACGAACGCGGGCAGGAAAGAGTGGTGGATGTTGATGATTCGGTTGGGATATTCGCGAATGAATTCCGTACTGAGGACTTGCATGTAGCGCGCCAGCACGATGAGGTCAATTTTATGTTCGCGCAGCAAGCGCAACTGCTCGGCTTCTGCGTGCTGCTTGGTTTCTTTACTGACGGGGACGACGACGTAGGGGATTCGGTAGAACTCTGCGAGTTTCTGACAATCGGCGTGGTTGCTGACGATTAAGGGAATTTCGCACCCTAGCTCGCCGCTTTGCTGGCGGTAGAGCAAGTCTGCCAGACAGTGATCGTACTTCGAGACGAAGATCGCCATGCGCGGTCGGTCGTTGGAGGGTGCCACTCGCCACTGCATCTCAAATCGCTCGGCGATGGGAGTGAAGGCTTGAGTGAAATCTTGCTGAGAAAGATCGAACCCTTCGTTCGCCCACTCCACGCGCATCAGGAAGCGCCCGAGCTCGGTGTCCGTGTGTTCGTCGGTGTGGACGATGTTGCCGTTGTGCTTAAAAACGAAATCGGAGACCGTCGCGACTAGGCCTTTGCGGTCAGGGCAGGAGATGAGGAGGACGGAGGTGTTTTTCATATCGCGGCAGCAGTCAATCGCAGACTACGTTCGATCAAATTGTAATTCCGAGCGTAGCGAGGAATCCCTTTGGCGGCAAGTGCCCTCGTAGGTTAGGGATTCCTCGCGCGACTTTTAGAGCGACAATTTGCGGTTGTGAGTGTAAACGCCTGATTTCGTCAACCATCGTGGGCCTATACTTGGCTTGAAGCAAGCCTTTGCTACAATGCTTTTCTGGTGGAGGACAAACGATGAGTTTGCAGGCCAAGCATAGCGAAGCCTATATGGCGTTCTTGGTATTGATGGTGATGGTCTTCGCTTTTGCCGCTGGTCGTTGGCTCGGACTCCATGGACGGGACTCCACACCCGGAAGCCTAACGCCCGCCGTATTTTTCGGCCTAATGGCAGCAATCAATGCGGTCATCGTATGTATTCGATATCGCCGTGCGATGCTTCCTAAGGGCCCGTGAGACTTGGGTACAAACTAGTTCCGCGTTCACTAGTTCGAGGCTGGACGGTTCCAACTGTCGTAACATCGCCATTACACTCAGAACCAGTGGGCCCTCCACCCTTGGATCATCAGGGCGGCTAAGGCGCTGTCACTTTTAAGTCATGGCCCCAAGACTGAGGCCGTGCCCTTTAAAGCAAGGCCCGACGGGCGAGGACGCCCGCCGCTCCATCGATCGTTCCTTGCCTCTTATTTTTTCAGATCCTTCAAAATCTGCCGCGCGGCATTCAGGCCCGATCCGCCTGTGAGGCCGTCTCTGGGATGCGGGGCACCCTGATTTTACGCGTGGGTTCTTGTTTCGACCGGTGTTCCGGCGCGTTTCGGGATGCGCTGAATCTGTTTGCCGATATCCTGTTGACGAGGTCCAGCTCGTAAGCCGTTTGCAGGTTCATCCAGAAGTGGGCAGAAGTGCCGAAATACCGGCTCAGGAGCAGGGCCGTGTCCGCAGTGACGTTGCGCTTGCCTGCGAGGATCTGGTACAGGCGGTTGGGAGGCACCTCAAGCAGGTCCGCGAGCTGCTTGGCGGAGAGGTCAATTTCTTCCAACTCGTCGGCGAGAATCTCGCCCGGGTGAATCGGAGTGCGTGCCATATCGCTCAGTCCCTTCTTCGCTACTTCTTCAGGTCTTTCAATATCTCCCGCGCGGCATTTACACCCGAGCCGCCTGTCAGGCCATCGCCTGGGTGGGTTCCCGATCCGCAGAGAAACAGATTCTTTACCGGAGTTCGATAGCGTCCCCAACCGAGCAGCGGGCGCATGGTGAAGAATTGATCCAGCGACAACTCGCCGTGGAAAATGTGGCCACCGGTGAGGCCGTAGGTGTCTTCCAAATCCATGGGCGTGATGATTTTGTGGGTCAGGATCAGCCCAGGCAGCTTGGGGGCGTATTGCGCCAGCGTCTTGACCACCGTGTCCGCGAGGGCGACGCGCTGATTGTCCCAGGTATCGCCTTTCAGCTTGTAGGGAGCGTACTGCATGTAGATCGACATCACGTGTTTTCCATTTGGGGCGAGCGACGGATCGGTCAGCGACGGAATTGTGATATCGAGATACGGTTGCTTGGAGAAGTTGCCGTATTTTGACTCGTCGAAGGCGCGCTCAATGTAGTCGATGCCGGGGCCAATGTGGATGCGTCCACTCATGGCGGCAGCGTCTGCTCCGGCGAGCGAGGTGAACTCGGGGAGACCGCTGAGTGCCAGGTTGACTTTGGCGACGGTCCCCACCGAGCGGTAGTTGCGCAGCTTTTCCAGGAAGCTGGGGTCGAGGTTCGTTGGATCGACGAGCTTGAGCAGAGTGCGTTTCGGGTCGGCGTTGGAAATAATGGCGCGGGCTTTGATTTCTTCTCCCGTGCTGAGGACTACGCTGGTAGCAACGCCGTCTTTCACGCGGATTTCGATGATTTGAGCGCCCGTACGAATTTCCGCGCCTGCAGCCTGCGCGGCTTTCGCCATCGCTTGCGTGATGGCGCCGGTTCCGCCTTGTGCCAGCCAGGTCGAGCCAGCGGGCTGGGGATCGCCAGCAGAACGCAGCAACAAGACGAGTGTGCTGCCCGCCGACCATGGGCCCAGAGACGTCCCAAACACGCCTCGAGCGGCGACCACGGCACGCAACAGGTCAGTTTCAAACCATTCACTGACGAAATCGGCTACCGCCATCGGGCCCCATCGCAGCAGGCGGTACATATCTTTCTTGCCGAGGTTGCGGAGAGCCTTGCCTGTCTTGAGCAGGGACCACAGGTCGTTGCTGGCGGGTTTGTCGATATCGGGAGGGGTGAGGGCGAGCGCTTGCTGCAAAACTGTTCCCAGTTTTTCGAGCGTGGCTTTGAGTTCGGAATATTTGGCGGCGTCTTTGGCGGAAAACTTTGCCACTTCCTGCGCGGCGCGTTGAGCGTCGTTGTAGAGCTGCAATGCCGGGCCATCGGGCGATAGAGCCGTGACGCCCACATCCGGGCGAATCATTTTCAGCCCATATTTTCCGAGCTGCATGTCGCGGACAACTTCAGCGCGCAGCGGTCCGGCTGCATGGGCCAAAGTGGAGCAACGGAAGCCGGGATGGAATTCTTCCGTAATGGCAGCGCCGCCGACTTGCGGTCGCTGTTCCAAAACAAGAGGCCTAAAGCCAGCTTTTGCCAGGTAAAACGCGGTTACGAGGCCATTGTGGCCGCCACCTAGAATTAGAACGTCGCGAGTCCCGGTTTTCGTCTCGGCTTTAATTTCGGCTTTAGTTCCACCCATGGCTTAGGCCACCTTGCCTTTGTCGTTTTTGCTTGAGCCAGTATCTTTCAACACTTCTACAGCCGCGAGCCGACCCGGAGCGCCCATGATCCCACCTCCGGGATGAGCTGCCGAACCGCACATGTACAAGTTCTTGATCGGTGTGCGGAATTGCGCCCAGCCGGGAACCGGTCGAAGGAAGAACAACTGCTCCAGCGAGAGTTCGCCCTGGAAGATGTTGCCTTCGCTCAGGCCGAACTCACGTTCCAAATCCAGCGGCGTCACAATTTGCCGGTGCAGAATAATGTCTTTGATGTTCGGCGCGTGCTGAGCGAGCGTGTCGATCACGGTGTCGCCAAACTTCTCTTTCTCGGTATCCCAATGCAGCCCAGGAGCCAGTTTGTACGGCGCGTACTGAACGAAGCACGACATCACGTGCTTGCCCGGAGGCGCGAGTGAAGGATCGGTCAGGCTTGGTATTACGCAGTCGATGTAAGGATTGCGCGAGAAGTTGCCGTATTTCGCGTCATCGTAGGCGCGTTCCATATACTCAACGCTGGGCGAGATGGAAATTGCTCCGCGGAGATGTAGTCCATCGCCCGGCATGGCTTTGAAGTTCGGCAGGGCGTCGAGTGCGAGATTCACTTTGCCGGAAGACCCGCGGAATTTATAGCGGTTTACTTCTTCGAGGAAGTCGCTGGGAAGTTCGGAAGGTTCCAGGAATTTGGTGAACGTGAGTCGTGGATCGACGCTGGAGGAAATGACGTCCGCATAAATTTCGTCGCCATTGGCGAGCACTACGCCGTTGGCCTTGCCATTCTTGACGAGGATTTTCGAGATGCCCGCCTTGGTGCGAATTTCCACGCCGAGCTCCAGCGCCGCACCGGCAATGGCGTTCGAGATGGCTCCCGTACCCCCGCGCGCGAATCCCCACGCGCGGAATGCGCCGTCGATCTCTCCCATGTAGTGATGCAGCAGAACGTAGGCAGTACCCGGCGATCGCACACCAAGGAACGTGCCGATGATTCCCGAGGCCGACATGGTTGCTTTCAGCACATCGGTCTCGAACCATTGGTCGAGGAAGTCGATGGCGCTCATGGTCATGAGCTGGACTTGATCGTACTTGGCTTGCGCGTCGAGACCCTGAAAGCGCTTGCCCAGGAACAGCAGCTTCATCAAGTCTTTTGGATTGAGTGAAGTTGGATCGGGCGGGACCATGCTGAGAATCGGCTTCACGAAGCGGCACATGGCTTGCATGGCTTTGCCGAACTCTTCGTAAGCTTCGGCGTCAAGTTTGGAGTGGCGGGCGATTTCGCGGCGCGACTTGCCGTGGTCGTTCACGCGCCAGAGATAATCGCCGTTGAGCATGGGCGTGAACGTGCCGTCGAGGGGTAGGATTTCGAGGCCGTGGCGTGGAAGGTCGAGATCGCGAATGATTTCCGGACGCAGCAGC
>JAYVEP010000055.1:0-15225 GCA_043749225.1 Acidobacteriaceae bacterium | reverse complement strand
AATCGAGGCCAGCGACCGTGGTGCGGGCATAGTCTTTGTTTTTGTAAACCTGGTAACTGGAGACTGCGGAAGTGCCAAACGCCTGGTTCTGGAAGTAGTTGTTACGGAGGAAAAACTTCGCGCCTTTGCCAAAGTTGTAGTCGAGACGCGCGTCTGTGGTGAATTCCTTAAACGGCGAACTGAAGGTGCCTGAATAGCCCGCAAATGGAGTGAGCAACACAATGGGGGCCTGCAAGCTTTGCTTGATGCGCTCGGCATCAAGGAAAAGAAACAACCTGTTTTTGATGATGGCGCCGCCGAAATTTCCGCCAAACTGGCTGCGTTGGAAGGGCGCTTTCGTTCCTTTGGGTGCGGGCAAGGAGGCGGCGGTGCGGCTGTCGCGGAAGAGGCCAAATGCCTCGCCATGCCAAACATTGGTTCCGGTACGGGTGTCGATGCTGACCGAACCGGAGGACGTAAGTTCATTGGATAGATCGAGACTGGACTGGCTTAGGGAAAATTCGGCGATAGCGCTGGCGGGAATGTTTTGCGTGGTGGTTCCGACAGTTTCATCGCTGATATCAACGCCATCGACCTCAATGCGAGCAGTACGTCCAAAACGACCGCCGAACGAGATAGACGAGTAGCCGATCTTGGTGGGATCGAAGTTGACGCCGTCCTGAATCTGCACGCCCGGTTCGAGTTGGGCCAGATCGAGAAAATTGCGCCCGTTGACGGGAAGCGACTCGATCTGTTGCGCGGTAAGGACGCCCTGAATGGTAGCTTGCTCGGTATTGACTCCAACCGTGCTTCCCTGCACTTCTACAACCTGGCTCCCCGCTCCCGCCGCCAGCTTTACGTTGCCCGTCGCGGTGTTTGCAACCTGCACGGTAAGAGAAAGATGGGCGGAGTTGAAACCCTTGGCTTCAACGCGGACATCGTAGGAACCGGGCGTGAGCGCTCCCGAGCTATACACGCCGCCGCCACTCGTTGTCCTGGAGATGGACTGGCCCGTAGCTTTGTTGGTGATGACGACGCTTGCGTCCTCGACAACGGCTCCCGTGGAATCCGTGACTGTGCCCTGAATACTGCCGGTGGCGATGGTGGTCTGCGCGGGCAAGACTTGCGCGGCGAAAAACACAAGACAGAAAGAAAAGAAGATTGTTTTCATTGCGTTCATGGGCTATCTCCGGGGGGTTACAGAAGCCACTACTCTCGACCACAGAGGACACAGGGGTTCACAGAGCAAGAGCATGAGGGCTGGAAGTGCAATTATTTGGATCAAAATGGCCAGCTTCGATTGTACAGATTTCAAGGGGTGTCGGGAAATCGGGGTTGCCGCAAGGTCGTTGAACCACGGAGAACACAGAGTCTCACTGAGGAACGGCTGGTTCCTGAGGGCTGACGACATTCGGCATGACCAACTTTTGCGGAGTCGCTCCGGTCGGCAAACTCTTGCGGTGATTCCCGCAAGGTCGTTGAACCACGGAGAACACAGAGTCTCACTGAGGAACGGCTGGTTCCTGAGGGCTGGCAAAATCGGGGCGCCTTTTATCAAAAATGCCCCTGGCTGGTGTAGTAACCGGTGCGATAGCGCGCGTGATAGGTGGACGAGGCAGGGGCAGCGAGCTTGACGTCAATACGGCGGAAGTCCGAATCGGAGTAACGTTTGGACGGATAGTATGCCAACAAATATTGCGTGCGCAGTTCCTCACTGATCTTAAGGAAAGCTTCGTCGAGTTGCGGCAACGAAGTTGCATAGTAATACTTGCCGCCGGTGTCGTTGGAAATTTGGATGAGTGCATGCTCGCCGCCGGTATCGCGCCCTGCACTGGCCTCGATGGGGACGACGATGATGCTGTAGACAATCGCCTCGGCCTGTTGGGCGGCGCGTAGAGCATCCGCATATTTATTCTGGCTAGCCGTGTCGCCACCATCGGTGATGACGACCATCACTTTGCGGCCGCGACGGTCCTCCATCGCCTCGGAGCCCAGATAAATCGCGTCATAGAGGGCTGTCGCTCCGCCCGCGTGAACTCGCGCAATTCCCTGATCAATGCGATTGACATCCGAAGTAAAAGGCACGACTTCGTGCACAACTTCGCTGAACTGGTAGAGCGACATGGCGTCGACGGGACGCAGAATGGCGTGCGCAAAACGGCGTGCGGATTCCAGTTCGAGCTTGAGATCCTTCTTTGTGCTGCCACTGGCGTCGACGGCCGTGATGATGGAAAGCGGAAGCTCGGATTGACGATCAAAGACTGCGATTTTTTGTTCCTTGCCGTCTTCCGCCAGCGTGAAATCTTCTTTATTGAGGGAGCCCACGGGCGCGCCGCGCTGGTCGGTCACCGTGACGAAAACGTTGACCAACTTGACGTCTACTTTAATGTCGCCAGAAGCGTCCTGGGCTTGGGAGAAAGCGGATGCGGCGACGAAGATTAGTGACAGGAGGCAGGGGCGCATAAGCAACGTCAGTGAGATGCCTTCTTCGGGCTGGGCGTCGCCTGAGAATCTTGGGCTTTTCCGTGTTTTTCGGTCTCAGGCCTGACCACATTTTCAGGAAAAGGCGCACCATCAGCCCAGACAGCGCCATCTGTGAAGTATTCTTTTTTCCAGATGGGGACGGTGCGCTTGAGGGTGTCAATCAACCATCGGCATGCGTCGAAGGCTGGGCCGCGATGCGCCGAAGCGACGACAATCAATACGCTGGTCTCTCCAATTTCGATGCGACCCAGCCGATGCACGATGGCGACGTTGCGAACCTTGAAATCCGTCAGCGCTTGCAGGGCCAGCTCTTCCATCTTCTTGAGCGCCATCGCTTCGTAGGATTCGTAATGAAGATAGAGCGTCTGACGACCGCGAGTGTTGTTGCGGACAATGCCTTCGAAGATTGCGGCAGCGCCGTCTTCTGGGTGCTTGAGCGCGTTGGCGATTTTGGCTGTATCGATGGCTGCGCGCGTGATGACGCTGTGCTGGGAGCAAGCGTCCCGCGAAGAAGTGGAGCCTCCGGAAACCGGCGGTAGTAACGCGACTTCATCATTCTCGTGCAGAGCGTCATCAGCATGCGCGAATTCCTGATTGATGGATAAAGCAATGCCGGCGAGATGTTCCTCGAGACGCGGCGTTCTGGATTTGCAATATGCGAGCAGGTCGGTGAGCGTGGCGGGCTCGGGCAAGTCGACGGTTTGGGTCGCGTGTCCTACGATATCTTTAAGAATGCCGAAATAGAGGATGCGGATTTTCATCGACTTTTAGGAGGTTGTTGAAAAAGCATATATTGGAGGCGTCTCGAGTGTAATTCCATATGTAAAACGTGTCTAGCCCCGGGAAAACAGCAGATTCCTCACGATAAAACTGTTCGGAATGACAACCTTCTGGCGTTTTTCAACAACCTTCTGCAGTTTTTCAACAAGCTTCTGGACGTTAGTTAGGAGTTCAGCGCCTGCGTTTTAAGAAAGTGGAACACGAAGACCAGCGCGGCGGCGGCTCCCGCGAGAATCAGCCAGCGCACTCCTCGCGAATCCCGGGGATCGCGAGTCAGGAGAGGCGCCATGAGTCCACCAAGAATCAAGCCGGTGAAAAGGCCTCCGATGTGGGCGGAGTTACTGATGCCAGGTATAGCAGCGCCGAAAAACAAGTTGTAGCCTGCAAAGCCGAGTAAGCTCTGCAACATCGCATTCGTACGCTCACGCGGAATTGGAAGTTGGCCCAACCAGAATGTTGTGATGAGCAAACCGGCGACTCCGAAAATCGCGCCCGAGGCGCCGACGGTCGCCGCCATCGGACTCCACCACAAGCAAGCCAGACTGCCGCCAACGCCGCAGAGCAAATAGGCTCCGATGTATGTTCCCTTATCGTAAATCTGTTCGGCTGTGCGACCAAGATTCCATAGGCACCACATGTTCATAAGGATGTGGAAGAAGCCGCCGTGCTCGAAGACCGAGCTCAATACACGCCAAGGCTCGGCCCTAAATTCGGGAGTGCCAAAAGCAAGCGGACCAGTCAGAGCTCCCCATTTAATGAGGCTGGGAAGGGAGGGATTGAACGCTGAGACGCCGTTCAGAACCATCGCCGCGTAGACCGCAATGTTCAGGCCCATGATGGCCATAGTCACGGTGGGGCCGGTGCGCCAGGAATAAATCAGCTGCGAGGCATGGCCTCCGGGCTGGAGTTCGTCTTGTTCCGCCTGACGGCAGTTGGCACAGACGCCTCCGCTGCCGAATGAGATTGCGGGAAGCTTACGCCCACACCGAGTACAGTCCGCCATTCGTCTCCTGAAATCGTCCGAGTATCCAGTGGTTAGTGTATCGCGGAGATGGTTTATGTGGCGGGTCTTCTTGCCAGCGAGATTCGGGTTCGAGTAAGTTCTCGGAAATCGAGCGCTCTGCCTCAGGACAAAGAAAAACCCCGTCCTTAGAGCCGCATCTTTCACTGAATCTTGAAAATCTCCTTCGACGACCTCGGAGCCTTCCTCTACCACCCTTCCATTTGCCTTACACTTTTTCCTTTTGGGGCTTTCGTCTAGGGACTCAAATATCTTTTCCAGACGCTGAACGTGCCCGCTTGCTGCAGGTGATCCTCGAAACCTCGCCGCAACTCATACGAAGAGGAGGCTTTGGCCATTTTGGGAAGCGCTTTCAACAACTGGTTCTTTCCAGCCCTTCACGTGCACTGGATGCCGTCAGGACGGTATACCCGAAAGTTTCCGATGACAACGTCAATCGCAGAGTGAGCGACCAGGGAGTTTGCTTGCGCGGTGAGGGAACTCCGGCCGAACGCACCAATTATTATGCTTTCGGGGGCCGTGGATTGTTCCCGAATACGTTTTGGTACACGTTGACATTTTCGTGCCCAAGGATTGTTTAGCGAGCGAATGGTTACCAGCGATCACTCAATTGCGCGGTCATGAGTCGCTATCTTTGATCTCAGTCGTGACCGAGGAGATTTGCAACTAAGTTGCTTTCAGAGTGTTGATCGAGATGCAAACGATCGTCCCCACCTAACTTGCAAGCGATATTCTTACACTCTTGGGGACGCACGCCATCAAGAGCGTACCCGTCTTATCGGATTGAATATCGAGGCTTCCGCCGAGCTCTTTCAACCTTTCGCGCATCCCGGAAATCCCAACACCTATGTCCCCTCCAGTGCGATTTATTTTAAGGAGATCCTCGGCTGAAATACCCCTTCCATAGTCCCGAACAGACAGGAGGACCGACCTTTCGTTGGACTCCAAGAAAACTTCAACGATTGAAGTTCCGGAATGTCTCGTAACGTTTGTGAGACTTTCCTGTAGGACACGAAATAAAACGATCTCTACCGCACTCGGAAGACGAATGTGCTCCGGGAGGTGCAGTTTAACCTGAATCGGACTGCGCTTATTGAATCCGTCGATGAACCAAGTTGCAGCGGACGCAAGACCTGCCTCATCCAATAAGGGAGGATGCAGAAGATAAGATGTAGTTCGAATCTCTTGCAAAGCGTGATCGGCAAGCTGGTTGAGGTCGGTAAACATTTCGGCGGTTGGAGGTGTGATCAACACTATCGCCTGAAGCCTGTTCAAGGTGAGTTTCAGCGCCGTCAGAGTCTGTCCAGCGGTATCGTGCAGGTCGCGCGCAACCCGGCGCCGTTCCTCGTCCTGTAGGCGAAGTATAGTTAGCGACAGCGCGCGCAACTTCTCTTCCGCCGAGCGCCGTACATTGACCTCTTCTTGAAAAGCAGAGAGGGTATGCTCCAATTGTTGCGTCCGCGCCTGGACCTGCTGTTCGAGGTCCTGCTGTGCCTTTCGCAACGATTCCTCAGCGCGCTCCATTCGGACATTTCTCTGGACGAGATCCCGCTGCGCGTTGATCAGTTCATTGTTCAGCCGGGATAGCTCACCGTATAGGTGATCTTCGGTATCCACTACACTTCCTCTCCGGGATTCGTCTCAACCTTCCCTGGCAAGGTTGTGGTCCAATTCAGCAATGACCGAGATAGCCGCGACAGCGTCACGTGAAAAGTAATCGGCCCCTACATCGCGCCACAAATTAGGTGCAATCTTGAAGGCTTGACCCCCGACTAAAATTCTGGTCTTAGGGCTCTGTAAACGCACCGCCGCAATTACTTCTCGTACTGCAGGTATGTGAAACGCCATCGAGGCGGAAATCGCCAGAATGTCTGACTGGTTGTCCAAGAGGACCGCCGCGATGCCTTCCGAAGGAACATTGGCACCAAGATAAATTGTGTTCCACCCCTCCATTTCGAGTAGATCGCAAAGCATACGCGCGCCGATCTCGTGCAACTCACCGGTCACACACGCAGCCACAATCGTACCCCGTGGTTCTTTTTCCGCTCGAAATATGTAGGGATAGAGTTGCGACATTATGACTTGGGTGGACGCTGTACAGTAATGTTCCTGGGCGATGCTGATAATATTTGATTGCCAGAAGCGACCGATCTCGTATTGGCACCGTTCAAAGACATGACAATAGATTTCTTCGAGATTATTCACTTGACACAAATTGCCAAAAATGGGAAGTTGGAAAAGCCGTGACAGGGCAGTTCTGAAAATCTCCTTGCCTCAAGGATCGCCGTAGCTTAGGCTTTTAGCTAAGGTGTTGAATTCTGTGTGGTCTTGAGGTATAGTTCGCGGTCACACGCGAGGCTGCTATGCGCACAACTGCTTGGCTCTGTTTCCTTATCCTTTCAGTCGCTGCTTTCGCCGAAGAACCCTCATCCTCGGCAACGGTATCGACCGCAGTCACCACTCGTATTCGTGTTGCCGATGCAAACGATACTATCGTCGTTGCTGGGAAGATGATGAAGGTTTCCGAATTCCTTGCAATGTTTTCGGCGGTAAATAGCTCAAAGGGACAGAGTCCCCGTACCCCGGAGAAGCGAAATTGTGAACAATCTCTGCTAGGTGCGCCACTGCCGAAAGAGCATCAATCTGCGTATCCGGCGGAGTCCCCGACGAATCCCTGACCTGTTGCAATTTCGTCAATGCATCGAGATCATCTGACCATGCTCCGGCTTGGGTCACGACTGCGATTGCTTCATCCATGTCATTGATGACGGGAGCACCGGAGATGCCGGGAGAAATTGGCATCTGTATCCGAATGAAGTCATTCGTTTGAAGCAGCGGTTGTCCCGTTAGAGTTTTCCCCGTGATTAAACTACTCTTCAGTTTTCCACTCACGATTCCGCTATAGAGGGACAGTGAGCCGAATGCCAAACCAGGGAACCCCATCGCGATTACATGCTGCCCCACCTTGGTGAGTTTGTCATCTCCTATCTTGAGCCAGCAATCAGTTGGTCTCCCCGTCTTGAGGACCGTAATGTCAGTTCCCCATGTGTCGCCGTCAGTTTGTAGATTTCCGTCCAACTTAACGGAAAATTCCTCTTTGTGATTCTTGATTGTGGCGGTCGGCACATGGACAAGGCTTATTTTGATTCCACCTGTGTTTTGAGGTTCGAATATTTTATCTCCCAGCACGTGAAGCGCTGTCACCAGATCCCCGTCCGCATTTATATAAAAACCCGTTCCTAGGCGGTTTCCTGTTTGGATAACAACCAGCGAACAGGCAAGGGCTGGAAAGCGATCCTCAAGGCTCAGTTGTTTAGGGGGATGGTTTTTGTGTGGTGCAGCCTGTGCGGACGCGACGCAGCAAGCTAAGGTAATCAAGGCCAGAGATTTTGGGGACACTGAATTTCCTCCATTCGATATAATGGCGGAGGGCGGGGGACTCCAACCCCGTTCCCGATAGGAACAAACGGCGTATAAGGCCGTCCTAGCGTGCCAGCTAGTCGCCCTCCGCGAGGGCACAGTATGAGTTGGCTCATCATGGCCCGATTCGCTTGTCTCTTGCAGGAGACGAATCGGGCCTTTCTGTTATGGCTTCACGCACGACAAGCCCTTGTGATGCGTTCGGCTAAATCTTAATCTTCATAGCGACTCTTTCCCCGCGCACACTTCGGCGCGTGCTTGTGGATGATTTCCACAGCAGTTCACACTTGACTTTTAAGGGAAAGAAGCTAAGATTGTTCTTGACATCTTAAACAACTTTCCCCACTTATCCAGCCGGGCGAAAGATTACCGAAAGGGCAGCCCTGCAAGGCTGCCTTTTCACTTTTGCGCGACACCTAAATGAGAGCATGGAAACGCAAACTGTGCAAGGGGAGCGGTGCCCTAAAATCGGGGCATTCTGTGGAGAAGCTGTGGAAGACGGAGAGTGGTCGGAGAACCTAGTTAGTAACTAAAAGCGGCGGTATACTTGAGTTATGAAGGCAGACAAAGGCCAATTCGACGCGATGCTCTCGCACATGCTCTCCAAGCCGCCGAAGAAGAACGTGAAGATAAAGGCCAAGAAGCGAAAGCCTAAGAAGTAAGTTTCGCAAATGGAAGAGGCTTGCACCCGCAAAGCCTCTGTACCGTCTGTATGAATACATCCCCAGTCTTGCGGTTGTTGAAGCGATATTCAAACTCATTCAGATAGCGGTGCAAGTGCTTTCCCGAGAGCTTGTGGAACTGCCCTATCATTCCACGTTTCAAAAGTGAGAACGCGGATTCAATCGAATTCGTGTAAACGTCCCCACGGGCATACTCCCCGATTATGTGGTTCACGGTCTGATGCCGCGATGTAAACTCCGGCGCTAGGGCGAAGGGATAGGCGGTTGCTTGGTCGGTATAGAGATGTTTGGTATCTGCGCTAATGTGCGCTGAGACGAAACCGCGAAGGGTTTTCGCTTTGCCGTCCGCAACGTGGCGCAAGCGAAGTTCTCCGCCGCGCTCTACGGCTCCCATAACTGTCTGCTTCATTTTCTTGCCGTAGTAAACGCCCTTGCCCTTCTGCTTTCCGCCGATGTAGGTTTCATCGACTTCCACGGTGCCACCAAGTGGTTGCGGATTGACTTGCTTCATCGACTCACGGATGCGGTGCAAGAGGTACCACGCGGTCTTGTATCCGCCGATTCCGAGATCGCGCTGTAGCTGCTTTGCGCTGATGCCCTTCTTGGCGTTCAGGACTAGTCCAATTGCATGGAACCACACTATCAGGGGCAAATGCGTGTCTGCGAACAGCGTGCCGGATGTGGGCGAGAACTGCTGTAGGCAATCGGAGTTCAAGCAGATGTAGAACCACTGGCGGCGATTCGTCTTGTTCTCGTCACGAGAATCTGAGCGGCGTTTCGGCTCACGAGTGGGACGCTCGTACTTCGTGATGTTCTTGTCGCCACAGATAGGGCAGCGCACGATTCCGTCCGACCATTTCATCTTTTCGATATAGGCCAAGCACTGCTCTTCGGTGGAAAACTTTATGTTGATCTCTCGGATGTTCATTTCAAGACAAGATTACGGCAAAATTCCTTTTGTGTCAAGTGAATAATCTCGGATTTCTTTAATCCCGACTCGATTCTCCGCGGCGCGCAGGATGAGGTCCGATGCAACATGTCGCTGGTAACTAAGCAGCGCGTTCAGATAGTCCTGAGCCAGGACAGCGAGTGGTTGGCTAGAATCGAGAAAAGTATCGTTAATCTCTTCCTGCAGAAGGCCAAGCTGCTTTCGTTGGGCCGCTTTTGGTAAGGTCACTGCGGGATTATTTGACCCACCTTCATCGTCCATACGCGACACGGCTTCTTCGTCCAATCGCCGTTCTGATGGCTGCCAGGGAAGTTTTGGAACATCATTTTCTACGAACGACTTTCTCGTTGCACTACAGGACGGATCTGGAACAATTTTCACTCTGAGTTCCTTGCTGGCCGTCGGATCCGATCAAGGAACAGGGATTGGCACTCGCACGTGCCTTCGGAAGCATAGCACTAAAGGTTCTCTAGGGGCTGGCAATTCGCGGGCCCCGCTGGTGGGTTGTCGCGGCATGAAGCAAGATTAGCAGCCGCACACGAGCTTCCCGACCATCAAAGGTAGGATTCCCTTCACGGACATCTTGTACTCAATGGCTGAATAAAGCAATTAAAATCACAATCGGAATCGGGACACCCAACAACAGCAATAAAATCGAGCGCATAATCTATCTCCTTCGTTCAATGATCAACTCTTTAGACGGTTACCAGTCCACACCAGGTATGACCTAATTAATTAGGACATTATCCAACACTACGCAAGTTTGACACGATCCCGCTGTCTGCCGCCGATGGTTGCGGCGTAGCTCGCGCTAAATGCGCCACACAAGAGCGCAATGAATATCCACAATGACAAGCGTGCTGCCGCTTTTCGAGCACTCTCCTCAGCTTGTCGCTCCTCCTCGATCACGTCGGAGACGCGTTTCTGCGCATCGCTCGAAGAAAGGCCAGTCTTTGCCACTACCAGTTGGGATAGATAAACTTCGTCCGACGCCCGAGCGTCTTGCTGGAGCAAGGCGTGCGATAAAGCCCGTCCAACTTCTGCGCGAAACGAGATATCGTTTCCTTCCAGACTGGGATGATCGGAGCGCAACATCGTATCGACGAAATAGTTGGAGGTGTCGAGGTTACTTGGGCTGGTCATGCCCATCGCTCGCTGGGACATCGCGGCGCCCTGAACCGGGGCGCGTGCCGTCCCGCCGAGTATGGACATAGCCGCCGACGCCAGGAACGCCGCAGTCACGACAAGTCCCACAGACCACACCAAAAATCCATGAGCAGTATCACGAAAATATACTTCGTGAGAGTGGATTGTCGCCCACTTCGTGCGGAGTCGACCCGCCATGTATCCGCCCATTGCCGATGAGATGATTTGCATCAGGATCAGCCACACAATGGCGGCGTGACTGACCGTCGATGCCGAGGCTCCCGAGTTCGACCAAGGTGAAACGGACGATAAACCGAGGCCCGTTCCGAGCGCGAGCAGAATCAGCCCCAAGGCGGCGGCGACAGCCGCCCCACCAATTACCGCAGCCCAGGAAACTCCGGAGGAGAACGCCTCATACCTCGGAGTATCGGTTGGGAAGTTGGATCTGTTGTCGACCGGAGTTGTCGGTTCCATAGTTTTTCCTTTGTAGGTCTTGGTGATGTGTTTTCTAAAAGAACTCTACGTAGTTTTTGCGGGCCAGTCTTTAAGGCGGGTGAACGAATCTGAATGCTATGCTTCTTCCCGTTCCCAGAATCTCCCGGCGCGCGCCGCGTTGACGAAATCTTTCACTCCTGACTTGCCGTCCATATTCACGAACCCCAGACCTTCGCGAATATCGACTTTCTTAGACAATGTTGGAATGCCGCCCCAACCGACAGCTTTGCAATGCCTGCTGGCGTCCATGAGGAAGGCGATCACATCGGGATCTGCCGCCAATGCTTGATCCCCTTTCGGTCCCGCGAGTATGACCACAGCATCGAAGAGAACAGATGGAGAGCCACGTAGGGCCTTATCTGCGGCGTGCAATGTCCCGGCGGCATCGATCTCCCCCTGAATCTTCGACGCCAAAATCGCGACTTTCCCATGCTCCTTTGCAACGGCAGCAGCAAGAGCGTCCTTCAACTTGGGGTCAAACCCAGCGCCGACTAACACTCCAACTTTGCGTCCTGCCAGCGTGTCCTTATATTTCCCGTACAAACGCAGCGCTGGGCTAATCTTGAGATCAAGCGGTTGTCTGGCGGGTGTGATCTTCTCGATAGGTCCGTTGAAGCCGAGGCCTTCCCGAACTTGTTTTGCCAGTATTTCGTCAATCACGGCCAGATGCCCGAGCATTCGCAGGCGAATTGGTTCAGTCTCGACTTTCGACAGTTCAAATGTCAGAGCTTGCCCCAAGTGCTTCTGTTCCGGCTTTGTAATCGACCGATAGAACAGTCGTGCCTGGGAGTAATGGTCTGCGAATGTTTCAGACCGGACGCGCACCGCGCTCCCTGTTACAGGACGGTTGGAGGTATGAAATCCATGATCGGCGGACTCTCTAGGTCCGCTCGGGTCCAGAGAATTCGGTTCGTAGGCCACGCGCCCCGTTGGAACCTGCATCTGGTGGATCCCATCCCGCTGAAGATTGGCGAACGGACATTTCGGCGCGTTGATGGGGATCTGGTGGAAGTTTGGTCCACCGAGCCGGCTTAACTGGGTATCGAGGTAAGACATCAAGCGACCCTGCAGTAGAGGGTCTTCTGAAAAGTCGATACCCGGCACCACATGACTGGGGCAGAAAGCAACCTGCTCCGTCTCGGCGAAGAAATTGTCAGGATTTCGATTCAGCACCATCTTACCTACCATCTGCAAAGGCACGAATTCTTCAGGAATGACTTTAGTTGCGTCGAGCACATCGAACTCGAAACGGTCCGCTGTTGCCTGATCGAAAATCTGCAGCCCGAGCTCAAACTCCGGAAAATCGCCGGAAGCAATCGACTCCCACAAATCCCTGCGGTGGAAGTCCGGATCGGCGCCGCTGATTTTCACCGCCTCATCCCATGCCACGGCGGCAGTACCAAGCTTGGGACGCCAATGAAACTTTACAAACTGGCTTTTGCCTGCTGCGTCCACGAGGCGAAAAGTGTGGATGCCGAAGCCTTCCATCATGCGCAAGGATCGCGGTATCGCCCGGTCCGACATAACCCACATAATCATGTGGAGCGATTCTGGCATCAGGGAGATGAAATCCCAAAACGTGTCGTGAGCGGAAGCTGCCTGAGGGAACCCTCGATCTGGTTCGATCTTGACAGAATGAATCAGATCGGGGAATTTGATCGCGTCCTGAATAAAAAAGACAGGCATATTGTTGCCGACCAGGTCGAAATTTCCTTCCGAGGTATAGAACTTGACGGCGAAGCCACGCACATCTCGCGCCAGATCACTCGATCCTCGTTCTCCCGCAACCGTGGAGAAGCGAACAAATACCGGTGTTTTCACCTTTGGATCTGAAAGAAACGCCGCGCGAGTAAACTGCTGTTGAGAAGCATATGGTTGAAAATAGCCGTGCGCGCCCGCCCCCCGAGCATGCACAATCCTTTCCGGAATCCGCTCGTGATCGAAGTGGGTGATTTTTTCACGTAAAATGAAATCTTCGAGAAGAGTGGGGCCGCGGTCGCCAGCTTTCAGCGAGTTCTGATTGTCGGAAATCGGTAAGCCCTGATTTGTGGTGAGCTTATTCTCAGGGGCGGTTGGCCTTTGATGGATTTCGCCACCGGCGGACTGTCGGGGACTTGCCACGAACGGCTTAGAGCGATCTTTTTTTGTTGACGTTTTCATAAGAAACAAGTCTTTCAATAGGCAATTGGACAGCCGATCTCTGCTGCTATTCAAGAACCGCGTTGGCCAGCATCAGCGTGAGTTGACACGTTCCTACCCAGAGCTGTCTTGCTGCCAGATTCCCGCAATCTGTAAAGGCACCCACTCGTATCTCGATTCTGCTTAGCAACTGCATTGGCAAAGCAGACATGCACTTCTAAGCGACATTTCTTTCAACCGTCGTACTAGAGTCGTCGAGGAAGCTCAGCAGGGTCCGGTTCACTTCATCGGAGTGGGTCCAAGTAATACCGTGAGGGCCCCCTTTCACGACGCTCAATTGGCTACCCTCGACCAAAGCGTGGGTGCACTTGCCCGTAGCCGAGAACGGGAGAATCCTGTCTGCGTCGCCGTGAATGACGAGAGTTGGAACGTTGATGCTTGCGATATCCTTTCGGAAGTCAGTTAACCACGCTGAAACGCAGTTCAAAGTAGCGGTGGGCGAGGCATCGGCGGCGACGTTCCAATTTGACTGGACGACCTGGCTGCTGACGCGGTGGCCGCCTAGAACGTCAAAGTTGTAAAAGTCAGCCAGAAAGGAAGAAAGGAACGCCGGGCGGTCTGCGATGACGGCTTTCTCGATTCCATCAAAAATCGTGCCAGACACGCCCTCAGGATTTTCATGGGTCTTGAGGAGGTAAGGCGTGATCGATGCAATGAAGACCGCCTTCTTCACGCGCTTCCCCCCGTAGGCACCCAAATACCGGGCCACCTCGCCTCCCCCCATGGAAAATCCCACTAACGTTACATCGCGAAGGTCCAGCTTGGTTACAAGCTTCTCCAGATCAGATGCTAAAGTGTCGTATTCATAACCCGCGATGGGCCGACTCGATTTGCCGAATCCCCTCCGATCATAGGCAATCACTCGATGACCGGCTTTGAGCAGGGCGGAGACTTGCTTTTCCCATGACGCGCCGCTCAACGGCCAGCCATGAACCAGAACAACAGGTTCGCCAGTACCGGAATCCTCGTAGTAGAGATTAATGTCGCTTGAATTTTCCTGACCAACGCAGATGTATGCCATCGAAGCTCCTAATTTTGTCCTCATCTGTGAATCGCATTGACTACGTTCCCCGCAGGAGATGGGGTGGCAGAAGCGGTTCTAACCGACGAGCTTGGAACTCTGAACTTACCTTTCTGGAAACTGCCAATCTGTTCACATTTGCTCAGTCTGAACTTTTTTCTTGGGGGCAGATATGTGCAGATCATTCCGCCTCCCATTTAGGAATGTCGACTCATGCTTCGGTCCGGTGCTCAAGATTTGCCTGGAAGTGAGCGTTTCTGCACAGATTGACAGCTAGCAACCTTATTAAATCGCTCGATGAGCTTGAACTCTGGGCTCTTATGCATTTTCTTGAGACTCGGTGTGCTGGCAAAAGCTGGTAAGCGGCAATCCAAAACTCTACCGGGGTCGTATTTCATATAGCAGCAAATTTGCTCCCCACAAAATGGGGTGAATACTAAGCAGTTTAAGGAGAACACACCATGTCCACCGAAACGTTGGATCAAGGATCAAGGGTCAACGCGAATGAAACGGAACAACAACTCAAATCAATCAGAGACAACCGAGCACTCGGCCGGCGACGCTTCCTGCAAACCGCAGGCATGGCGGGCGTCGGCGTTGCTGCGGTCAGCATGTTGGCTGGCTGCGGCACTGATCGTGTACACGCAGCGACTGTTCCAGAAGCGGATGTACTCAATTTCGCGCTTAACCTTGAATATCTCGAAGCCCAATTCTACTCATTTGCTGTAACTGGAGCGGGCTTGGGTTCGGCGGACACGGGAGGCACGGGCACCGTCACCGGTGGATCGAAAGTAACATTTACCGATCCTCGCTTAGCCGATATCGCTGCCCAAATTACACAGGACGAACTCTTACACGTCCGTTTCCTGCGGACGGCTCTGGGTACGAGCGCTGTGTCTCAACCCGACATCAATCTGAACGCTCTAGGTATCGGCTTTGCCAATGAAAGTGATTTCCTGAACGTGTCACGAGCCCTGGAAGACACGGGGGTCAGTGCATATGCGGGAGCCGCGACGCTCTTGACCGGAACCAACCTGCAGGCTGCAGC
>JAYVEP010000054.1:0-15255 GCA_043749225.1 Acidobacteriaceae bacterium | reverse complement strand
ACGCCGTAAGTTGTTGAATGGTCGGGACGGGCAGATTTGAACTGCCGACCCCTCGCACCCCAAGCGAGTGCTCTACCAGGCTGAGCCACGTCCCGACAGGAAGAAACCTGACTGATCGTCGAGATCAGCATCAGGTGGGGCAGAGCTTTATTCTACACGAAGGCAGCGGCTAAAGCCGTAGCTCTGTTCATCTCCCTGCGGCATGCGTGAAGGCATGCCCTGATACGAATCTTTTCCTTCAAGCTGCACTACTATCCACAAAAAACAGCAGATTCCTCACGATAAAACTGTTCGGAATGACAAACTGAAATTGCACTCGTGCTACGCGAGAGTCGGATATCCGAGATATCCCAGCATTTGCTTCGCCGCTTCGCGCCCGGTGCGGACACAGTCGGGGACGCCTATGCCGCTGTAGCCATTGCCCGCCAGCGTGAGCCTAGGCGTTTCCTGCAAAATATTGCGGATGCGTTCCATGCGGTCAAGATGTCCAACGCCGTATTGCGCCATGGAGCCGCGCCACTTGTAGACGCGGGCGGCTAACGGCTCGGCCTCGATGTCGAGAATGTCTTGCAGCTCCCGGCGCACAGTGCTGAGAATTTCCTGCTCGGAGAGATCGAGAACGGCTTCGTCGCGCGAGCCTCCCAAAAAACAACGTAGGATGCAACGGTTCACTGGAGCGCGATGCGGGAATTTGTTGTGGACGAAGGTGCAGGCTAACATGCGTTTTCCTTCCGTTCGAGGAACAAGAAAACCGAATCCCGGAGGAAGCATCGAGGCTATCGTTTCGTCGTAGACGAGGCCAACAGTTACGGACGAGCTGTAGCGAATGTCCGCCAACTCCTGCGCGAGGAGGGGAACGGCGTTTCGCAACAACTGAGCGGCGGAAGTCGTGGGAGTCGCGAGAATCACTCCATCGAAGCTTGATCCGCCAGCTTCGGTGTTGACGAGCCAGCCGTACTCCCGGCGTTGCACTTCGCGAATCGGAAGCCCGATGCGGAGATTCAAGGGGGTGAGCCGCGCCGTGACCGCAGCAACCAGACTCTGCATACCATCGCGTAGAGAAGAGAAAATCGGTCGGGGCGGATCCGCAGAAGCTGGAGCGTTCTTGCGCGCAGCTAGCATGCCCCGGCCGAGGCTTCCATATTTTGCTTCCATATCCGCAAAACGCGGTAGCACTGCGCGCACGCTGAGTTGATCGGCTTCGCCTCCGTAAACTCCGGAAAGCAGAGGGTCAGCCAGACGCTCAACCATCTCGCGACCGTAGTGCCGCTCTACGAGAGCAGCTACGGTTTCGTCTTCCAGAACAGATGTGTGCGGCGGATGAAACCACTCCCGCGCCATACGAAACTTAGTCGACCTCGAAAACAGAGGCGAAAAAAACGTAGGCAGAATCTTTGTCGGAACCAGGAACATCAGGCCGTCCGGCATGGGAACGAGGCGATTGTCTAGCAGGATATAGGTCTTGCGCTCGCTATCGTTGGAGCCAATAATCTGGTCGCCGATACCCAGTTCTCGACAAAGATCAGCAGCAGCTGGCTTTTCGCTGAGAAAGGAATCGGGGCCAGCTTCAATCAAGCAGCCTTCAACCTGTTCCGTAACCAGCACACCACCTAAACGACTGGACGCCTCATAGAGGACGTAATCAACATCCGCGCCCTGCTTACGGCGCTGCTCGATTTCGTAAGCGGCGCTGAGGCCCGAGATCCCTCCACCAATGATGGCAATGCGCTTCATGAAATGACTATGGTTGCACGGACTTTGCTGAGTGTTCCTGCACAAACCGTGCGAGATTCTTCACATTTTCCACCGGAGTTTCCGGCAGAATTCCGTGACCTAAATTAAAGATGTGGCCAGGGCGTCCGGCCGTGCGTTGCAGAATCTCTTCGGCGCGCGATTTGATTTCCTTCCAGTCCGCGAAAAGCAGCACGGGATCAAGATTGCCTTGCACGGCCCCTTTGAAATCAAGGCTGCGCCAACCTTCGTCAATCGGCATGCGCCAGTCCACACCGATTACGTCTGCCCCAGTTTCTTTCATGGACGGCAGCAATGTTGCAGAGTCTGTTCCAAAATAAATGACGGGCACGCCGGTCTTCTTCAAAGCTTGCACGAGCTCTGTGGTGCGCGGCAGCACGGAGCGGCGGTAGTCTTCCACGCTGAGACAGCCTACCCAACTATCGAAAACCTGGATCACGTCCGCACCAGCGCGAACTTGCTCGATGGAATACTCGGCGGTCACCGTGACCAGCTTGTGCATAAGCTCGTCCCAGGCACCGGGCGAGTTCCACATCATTTTTTTGGCATGCAGATAGTTGCGCGAGCTGCCGCCCTCAATCATGTAGCTGGCGAGAGTAAACGGAGCCCCGCAGAATCCTATGACCGGCAGTCGCGAACCAAAATGTGCGCAGACTTTCCGAATTGCCTCCGAGACGTAACCGAGCTCAGAGGCACAATGGGTCTGCAACTTCGCAATATCTTCTGCCGAGCGCAAAGGCTTTTCAATCTTCGGGCCTTCTCCAGCTTCAAAATGGAAGGGTAAGCCCATCACTTCCAGCGGCAGCAGTAGATCGGCAAAAATAATCGCTGCGTCGACTCCGAGCGCCTCGGCTGCTGTAATGGTGACTTCGGCTGCCAGTTCAGGCTTCTTACAGATTTCGATCAGCGAATGGCTCTTGCGGACGGCGCGATACTCGGCCATATAGCGGCCAGCCTGCCGCATGAACCAAACAGGAACAGTCTCGGTCGGAAGAGCCCTGCAGGCGCGAACAAAGAGAGAATTGGGAGCGGCCATGGACTCTCCAATTTAACATCTTCGGGATGTGCGGTGCAGAATCGCGAATACATAGTGGCACCCAAAGAAAAAAGGCCCCGCTCTCGCGGAGCCCCTTCGCAGTTTCGCCAAAACTACCATTGCTAGTTCGCTGCACCCTCGTCGGTCTTCTGCGGCTCTGGCAGCGGTTTGCGCGGCAGCATTTCCGAGCGATTGGCCGCGTGGTACACCACCGACGCGATTATCGCGGAGGCCTGCATCATGTCCGGCGGAGGCGCGTGGTCGTAAGTATCCATGTCGGAGTGGTGAGTGACGGTCATGTAGTCCAGGTCGTCCTGAATGAACTGGAATCCCGGCAAACCGACCGCATCGAAAGAAAGGTGATCAGTACCACCAGTGTTCCGGATGGTCATGCTGCCTGTCCCGAGATCGCGGAATGGCGCCAGCCACTGTTCCAGAATTGGACGCATCATGTCATTACCTTGCAGGTATGCGCCGCGAATCTGCCCCGCGCCATTATCCAAATTAAAATAGCCTGCCAGCTTTGCGTGCTCTGGCGTCGTCTTCATCGTGGCTAGATCGGCGAAGTGTTTCTTGACGTAGGCCTTCGAACCAAGGAGACCTTCTTCTTCTCCTGTCCACAGGCCGATACGAACGGTACGGTCCATTTTCAAGTTCAATGTTTTCAGGATACGCATAACTTCGATCATGACGGCGCTGCCCGCGCCATTGTCGGTGGCTCCAGTCCCGCCGTGCCAGGAATCGAAGTGAGCGCCGACCATCACAACTTCGTCTTTTTTCGCGCCACCGGGTATTTCGCCAACGATGTTGAACGAATCCACATCTTTATCGGTGGAAGTTGCCTTCAGGTTGAGACGCAGCTTGACGGTCTGCTTCTTCGCCAACAACCGCGCGATGCGGTTGTATTGTTCGCGCGTGACAGAGAACGTCGGCAACGCAAGCGGATACTTCGCCTCATGGGCTACGGCTTGTTCGGCGAAGGTTAGACCACCCTTGGCACGGTCGTCGGAAATAAGTGCTGCTACGGCGCCTTCCTGAATCAAGAATTCATGCAATTTGGAACGGCTGTCTTTAATCTCGTCAAACAACTTATCGATCTGCTCCTCTGTAAGCGACTGCAAGAAACGCCGCAGCTTTGTTGTGTCTTCCGGAATTTGCATGTTCTTCGGATCCACTGCAACCTTCTCGGCGGGATCTGGGGCCTTCGACAACTCTGCCAGTTCGGCCTCGGAATCGCGCTTGAACAAAACCGTGGCGGCGGGCGGAACGGGATCGGGATCGGAAAGTAAAACAATCTTGCCTTGCAGCTTGCCTTTGTTAGCCGCGATAAATTTCTCGAGATTTTCCTGCGCCTTCTTGGGATTGTAAGTACGCGCGATGGGAGCAAGAATTGGCTCGGCAATCACGGGGCCAGCAGTAGCGCGAGTCCAGGCCAGAGGCGTGGCACGCAAATGGGAATAGCGCGGCTCAATCATCTCCACCGAATATTCCTGTAATTCCCAACTGCGGCCGAACGGGCCCCAAGATTCCAGATGTACGTTTTGCAGGCCGTATTCCTTCAGTCGACCGACGGTCCAGTCGCCCGCTTCGCGAGCTTCCGCTGATCCCGTCAGGCGCGGGCCATAACGGTCGGTCAGCATGGAGAGCGTGTCCATGACCCTGGAATGGTCGAAAGCTTCCGTCTTAATGCGGTTCACGACAGAAAGATCAACCTTGTCCTGCGCAACGAGAACCAGACTGCAGCTTGCCAGTAGAGCCAATACAAGTAACGTTTGAATACGCTTCACGCGTCCTCCAGGATCTTCCAAACAGCCAATTGTGCGATTGAGGATCAGGTGCAAAATGGGAATTTTAGCATTCGAAGTAAAGCATCTGCGCCAGGCATTGGCGAAGTCGCCAGCACTTCCACAAACTCCTGCTATCGTTCCATTACTCCACCGCGGCGACTTGGTACTGCTCCAGCTTACCGTCCGGCATTTCGAAAGTCCAAACGCGAAGAGTTTTCTCCGGAAACTTTGCACGGTAGACGCGCAACACCATCCCTCCTCGAAGCTCATGCCGCGTTTGATCAAATTCTTGCGGCGAACCCAAAGGAGCCAAGCTGCTGGCAAAATCGTGCAACGCGCCAGCGCTGAAATAGCTGTTGGCGTCTTCTGTGAATAACGTGCGGTCAATCGTTCCCTGTTGCAAGCCGACGAAAATTTTTCGCGCTTGTTCCAACTTCTTCGGCATATCCGCATCCTGCTTCGTAAACAACAAAGGAGTGATCTTGCGGGCGATATTTCCGGCCGCTGAAGCAGCATCCTGGTTGGTCAACACGACGATGGCAACACGGTCATCCGGAAAGACGATGTTTTCAGAAGTGAAGCCGGATACCTCGCCGCTATGTTCCAATTCGCGCCGATCACCGCTGGACAAAACCTCCACGCCCAGTCCGTAATGCGTGCCAACACCGCTGCTCAAAAAGACCTCGGTCTCAAACTCTTTGTAGGATGCCGGCCGCAGCAGCTTTCGATCGATGACTGAAATATCCCACTTGGCCAAATCCTCTACGGGCATGGCCAACTCTCCGGCGGCAAACAACCAGCCCTTCCCTTCTTTTGGCGCGGGCCGTAGCGGGGCTAACGCAAAACGCATATAACCCAACGGATCCGTATCGCCAAGTTTTTCTTGGTCAATGTTGGCGACGCTCTTCATACCAAGGGGGCTGAATATCTTTTCCTGAAGAAATTGCAGCAAGGGCTTGCCACTTGCCTTCTCGACAATAACGCCCGCAATCACGAAGTTCGTATTGCTGTACTGCCATTTCGTTCCAGGATCGAAATCAAGTGGTTTGCGCGCCCACATGTCCAGAATTTTATCGGCGGCAATCGGCTGCAACATAAAGGGAGGAACGTAATCCTGCGGCCAGTAATCTTGGTATCCCGAAGTGTGCGAGAGCAATTGGCGAATGGTAACTTCGTTCGCACGCGTGAGCGAAGGCAGAAATTTCGCAACTTTATCATCCAGCGAAAGCTTTCCCTGTTCCTGGAGCAACAGAATCGCCGTAGCGGTAAATTGCTTGCTGACCGATCCAATGCTGTAACGCATCGTGGGCAACGCTGGTGCCCGGGAGTCAAGCCGCGCAATTCCATAGGCCTGCAAGTAGGCGATCTGCCCTTCTCTTACGATGGCTACGGAGGCACTCGGCACACCAGTCTTCGCAAGTTCCTCATGCGCGATTTGATCAATCTTCTCGCGTAAATCGGAAGTGAGCGCAGGCGACATCTGCGCCGCAGCAAAGATAGAAGCAGACACTACAACAAGGGTGGGTGAAAAAAAATGACGGTACGCGCCGCGCATGGATCACTCCTGACTGCGGCGGAAGTGTAGCACATCACATGTCCACGGGTTCAAGGCAGAAGAGAGATTAAAAGAAGAGGAAGAAAAGGGACTGGCGGAGAGGGGGTCCACCGAACAACATTTTTTGACGTCCAGTACCTGCCAGTAATATCCCGTAACTCATTGAATATATTAGGTTAATGTCTTGACGTGTCCAAGCGTGTCCGATAGGGTCCGATTCTAATTTGTGGGTTAGTTCGTGGGTTGGAGCGACAACGGATGAGGAGACTGCAAGCGGTTCTGAGTCACCAGCAGGCGATTAGGGTAAAGAAGCCTGGGCTCCATCGGGACGGCAACGGTCTCTATCCAGAAGCAGCTTTTTTGGAACCCGCTGTTCCACGAGCGCCTGCTGCGGAATGGCGAGAGCGTTAATGACCGGCGCGAAACTCATGCGTGTCACTCCCAGACAAGTCCGCCACCGCTGGGGGGGAGTACGCTGTGTGTCAAAGGTTGTGTGATGTAATTCCCCGGTTGGAGGAGGTCCATGAAACGTATTCAGCAGTATGCATTCCTAATCACGGTCTTAATGGCGGTCAGCGGCGGCGCATTTGCCCAGACGTCGTCCACTTCGCTCCAGGGGACGGTGAGTGACCCCAGCGGAAGTGCGATTCAGGGCGCTACAGTGGTTCTGGTGAATGCCGGTTCCGGGGCAGGGCGCACCGCCATCACAGGTGGGCAAGGCGAGTACAACTTTCTCGGTCTGCCGCCGGGAACCTACACGCTTACGGTCACGGGCAAGGGGTTCACGCGTTACGAGCAAAAGGAACTCCAGCTTCTGGTGAACACCCCGGCTACAGCCAATGTCCGGCTTAAGGTCGGCGCGGCGACAGAGACGGTGACGGTCATCGGCGAAGCGCCCGCGCTGAACCTGGTGGATGCGTCCATTGGCAACTCGTTCAACCAGACGCAGGTGCGGGACATTCCACTTGAAGGTCGCAACGTGCCGGAGATGCTCAGCCTGCAAGCTGGCGTGGCTTACACCGGCAATCGCCACGATATTGACAGGGACCAGGACACGCGCAACGGCGCAGTGAATGGAGCGCGCAGTGACCAGAGCAACATCACGCTGGATGGTGTGGATGTGAACGACCAGTCCGGCGGTTATGCCTTTACCTCGGTGCTGCCGATCACGCAGGACTCGGTGCAGGAATTCCGCGTGACCACGTCGAACTACAACGCCGACCAGGGGACCGGTTCCGGCGCGCAGGTTGCGCTGGTCACGCGGAGTGGAACGAACAACTTCCACGGATCGCTCTATGAATATCACCGCAACACAATCACTAGCGCGAACGACTACTTCGTGAAGGGTGCGGAGGTAGGAGCTGGGCTGCCCAACAAGGCCGATAAGTTGATACGAAACATCTTTGGCGTGTCCGTTGGGGGGCCGATCCGGAAAGACCGCCTCTTTTTCTTTTCCAACTATGAAGGGACCCGGCGGCGGGAGGAAGAGAGCACAGTCCGCGCCATTCCGACACCGAGCCTCTGCCAGGGCAACATCAAGTATGCGGATGTCAACGGCGGGATCACGACTATCTTGCCATCTGATCTGATGGCCCTCGATCCCGTGAATCACACGGGAATCAATCCGGCCATTGAAAACCCTCAGCACACTGGCTATTTCGACACCACGTTCTGCACCGGGAAGTTTGTGACGAATGATCCCTCGGTCGGCGATGGCCTCAACTATTCCGGCTTTCGCTTCCGCGCTCCTGTGAAGGAGAACAACAACGTCTTTATCGCGAAACTGGATTATCGCCTGACGGCGGACGGCAAGCACGCTCTCTCCTGGCGCGGCGCGTTACAAAATAAGAGCAACCCCCTGGTTCCTTTCCTGCCCGGAGCGCCGCCGGAGACTACCATCGTGGACCACAGCAAGGGATTTGTGGTCGGGTACACGGCCGTTCTTAAGCCGACGATGGTCAATACGTTCCATTGGGGATTCACGCGGCAAAGCACTGGCTTTGTTGGCAATACGAAGCAGGAATGGAACGTATTCTACGGCCTGAATCAGGGCATCGCCTACAGCCATAGCGCCCAGACGCCAGTAAACAACCTTAGCGACGACCTATCCTGGACGAAGGGGACACACACCTTGCAGTTCGGCGGCAACGTAGGCATCGTGCGGAACCCGAGGATCAGCCTCGAACATTCGTTCAGCCTGGGGAAAGGGGCCACGAACTGGATGTCGCCGACGGGCTTCGCCAACACCAGCGGCGGCAGTCCCCTGGACCCAATAAATATCGGCAAGCCCGAGCCCGCGTCTAGTTTTGCCTACGATTACCCGGTACTGGGTTTGCTGGGCATGGTTTCCGACATCGTCGGGAACTACAACTACGACAAGCAAGGAAACCCGCTACCCAAAGGCACTCCCGTCCACCGGAAGTATGGCCTTGAATGGTATGAGATCTACGGACAGGACTCCTGGCGCGTCAAGCCAAACCTGACTCTTACCTACGGCGTTCGCTGGTCGTTGTTCCCACCGCCGTGGGAGGTGAACGGTTTTCAGGCGTCTCCCGATGTGAACCTCGGAACGCAGTTCAACCAACTTGTCAGCAACATGAAGCAAGGCATGGGATACGACAACATCAAGCTGCTTTCGTTTGTTCCGGGAGGGCCAGCGAACCATGGACCCGGCTGGTACAACTTTGAGAAGTCGGACTTTTCGCCCCGCGTCTCTTTCGCTTATTCGCCCCGGGCCAGCAGCGGCTGGATGAAGAGCATTTTCGGCGATTCCGACAAGACTGTCATCCGCGGCGGGTTCAGCAAAGTTTACGATCGCGCGGGGATGCAGATGCTCAGCACCTTTGATGCAAACCCGCCGGGCGGTTTCGGCGCCACCATCCAGAACTTCTGTTGCACCCCGGGCTACGACGATGCCGCACACGTACCCCGGATATCAAACATCAACACGATTCCAGTCTGCGGGCCAGTCGATAACTGCTCCGACCCGGCCAACCAGCAATTCTTCCAGCCTCCGCCGCCCCCGCTGAACCCTCCGCCAGGCAACCAGGCTATTAGTTGGGGAGTTGACCCTTCCGTCAAGACGCCTTACGCGTACGCCATCGACTTTTCCCTTGGACGCGAGATGCCCAAGGGACTGTCCCTACAACTCGCCTACGTTGGACGTCTGGGGCACAATCTCATGACCCAGCGTGACATGCGGCAACCGCTGGACATCGTTGACCCAAAGACGGGCGTGGACTATTTTGCGGCTGCCACTGCGTTGGCAAAGGTGGCGCAGGCACAGATCGCCGGTGGCGGCATTAATCCCGGCGTGGTCACCGACGCCATGGTAGGACCGACGGCCGCTTATTGGCATGATCTGCTGCCGCCACTGCAACTTGGCGCCAGCAACTACACCAGTTATTCCGGCTTCTCCGCCGCGCCCGGCAACGCAGGGCTGATCCAGGCTGTCTACGATCTTTACTACGATCCAAACCTCTCCTATCCGGGGAATGAGGTGGTTGGGATCGGGAACCTTGACCTCTACGGCGGTCTGAATGACGACCTGGCCGGCAGCCCGTACACTTTCTGCACAAGTCCGGGATGCACTGGAAAAGGGGGAGGGGCTGGCAATTATCTGAACAATCAAGCGACGAGCATGTTTGCCTGGAGTTCGATTGGAAAGTCGAGCTATCACGGCCTTCAAGCCACGTTACGCAAGCATTTCAGCAACGGAGTTCAGTTTGATTTCAATTACACCTATTCCCGATCCATCGACTTCACTTCCGCAGCCACGCGACTAAGCTGGAGTTCCAGCGGCAACGTAGGGTCGCCGGGCACGCGCCTGGCCAACGCCTTCTCTCCGAACTCGCGCCGGGGTGTGTCGGACTTTGATACCACCCATCAGATCAACGCGAACTGGATGGCGGAACTACCCTTCGGCAAAGGGAAGCGCTTCGCCAGCGGGGCTGGTGGTTTGTTGGACGCTTTTATTGGAGGCTGGGAACTCTCTGGTGTGGCCCGCTGGACCAGCGGATTCCCATTTACCGTGGACAACGGCAACTTCTGGGCGACGAACTGGGATGAGCAGGGTATCGCCAAGAAAATCGGTCCGGTACAGACGGGCAATCACCGCGATCCAGTAACCGGAGCGGTCAGCGTTTTTGCCAATCCCGCCGCAGCGTTTAAAGCTTTCGCGCATCCATTTCCGGGCGAAGGCGGTTCCCGCAACGTGATTCGCGGAGATGGATACGCTGGCCTGGACATGGCGCTTAGCAAGCGCTGGAAGCTGACCTTCGAAGGCCAGACCGTGCAGTTCCGCTGGGGAGTGTATAACGTTCCCAACCTGCACCGCTTCAATGTGGGCTCGTTGACAAGTGCCTGCAACTGTATTGCGTCACTACAGCAAGTACCACAATCGTTTGGAAATTACACGGGGTTGCTCACAAATCCTCGCGTCATGGAATTTGCTCTCCGGTACGAATTCTAAGACCCGCATGCGGGCGGTGTTGTCGTGCTAGCATCGCCCGTGCTCTTTTAATTAAGCCAATTTTATGACGAAGCTCGCACACAAGCTGCGACTGGTGGACTACTTTACGCTGGCCTTCGGCGTCATGGTGGGGACGGCGTGGCTCGTCGTGATGGACGACATCCTGCAACGTGGCGGTCCTCTTGGCGCTATTCTCGGCTTTACCGGAGGAGCGCTGATGCTCCTGCCCATTGGATATGTTTATGGCAACCTCATCAAAGAAATTCCGGACGCCGCGGGGGAGGCCGCTTACATCGCCCGGTTTTTCCCGCCGAGCGTTAGCTTTGCCACCGGCTGGATGACCTTTCTCGGCTATTCCTTGACCTGCCCCTTCGAAGCTTTGGCGGCGGGCCGCATCAGCGGATACTTGTTCCCCTCTCTGAATACGATCGAACTTTACCGGCTTGGTGGCTATCCTGTTTATTTGCCGCACATGGTGTTGGGACTTGTCCTGACAGTTGCGCTGACCTGGTTGAACTATCGGGGCGTCCAGGCGAGCGCGCGATTGAGCAAGGCGACCACATTTACGTTCCTGACGCTGGTCATGATCTTCGCGCTGGCGGGCGCGAGTCATGGCTCGGCAGCCAATTTCCATCCTCTGTTCAGTCATTCGCCGCTCTTATCCATACTGTTGGTTTGGCAGATCGTACCTTGGCTGGTCTCGGGTTTTGAGTCGGTGGGTAAGTGCGTCGAAGAAGCCAGCCCTGGTTTCGAGGAGCGAAATTTTTCCGTTGCTATTTTGATGACTATCTTTGCCGGTCTCCTATTCTTCTGGATTGTGATCGCCGCAACCTCATTCGTGGCGCCGTGGCAGAGTCTGAACAGCTCCCAGCAGTTCCCGATGGCCCTTGCCTTCGAACGCGCCCTGCACGCGCACTGGATCGTTGTGCTCATCCTGGCAGCCGCTCTGGCCGGACTGTTGCAGGCGTTTAATGCCAACATGGTCGCATCTTCACGGATGTTGTACGCCATGAGCCGCCGCAATCTCCTGAATCCGCGGATGAGCTACGTTCACCCGAAAAGCCAGGCGCCTTCCACCGCCATCCTCGCTATCGGAATCGCGACCGGGCTGGTAATTTTTCTCGGCGAGGCTTTGCTGGTGCCCATCCTCGAAGTGGGTGCCCTGAGTGCGGGCGTAACCTGGATGGCCGCGTGTCTTGCCTATTACCTCATGAAGCCTCGCGGGCTGCGCCGCGCCGCTGCAGTCTTCGGTCTATTGGTTACTTCCGCCATGATTCTGGTTAAGCTTCTTCCGTTCGTGCCCGGCCACTTCACTTGGCATGAATGGCTGGCGCTGGGAATCTGGGCGGTGTTGGGCGCCGCAATTCACGCCTCCCGGCGGCGGGATCTTGATCGCCAACCGGACCTGGCGACAGAAAATATTGCCACTTAGGTTTCCAGCAATGACCGACTACTCCAAATACAGCTTCTGGCTTGAGAGCTCGGGCGACGACCTGACACCCCGGCCCGCGCTCGGACAGTCCATAGATGTCGATGTGGCGATACTGGGCGGCGGATATACCGGGCTGTGGACGGCGTACTACCTGCTCTGCGCCGATCCCGGGCTGAAAGTCGCGGTTATCGAAAAGGAAATTGTGGGCTTTGGCGCCTCCGGCCGGAATGGTGGCTGGTGTTCTTCCAAGTTTCCAGTAACACCGGCAATGCTGGAGCAGCGGTACGGTGGTGAACGGGCTCGTGCGCTCATGGTCGCGATGAATGGAGCGGTCAATGAAGTGTCGCGAGTCTGCCAGCAGGAAAGCATTGACGCGCATTTTCACAAGGGCGGAATTCTCACCCTGGCTCGCGGTGAGCATCAACTCCCTAGTCTACGTTCCGCCTTCGATGCCTATGGCAGACTTGGCCTAGGCCAGCAATACCAGTTGCTGAGTGCGGATCAGGCGCGAGAACGAGTTTGTGTAACAAATACTTGCGGAGCGCTGTACGCTTCCGAAAACGCGAGCGTGCATCCGGGGCGCCTGGTCCGTGGAATTGCGCGCGCCATCGAGAAACGAGGCGGCGTCATTTATGAACGCACCGAGGTCATGAATTTCGAGGGTAAACCTTCTCCTCGTCTCTTGACCCCGGCTGGCGAGATTCGTGCAAGCAAGGCCGTGGTTCTCGCCGGCGAATCCTATTTGACGCGACTCGCCCGACTCCATCGAGTCGTTTTGCCCGTATATTCACTAATTGTTTTGACGGAACCGCTCACGGAACGTCAATGGGACGAGATCGGCTGGCGGAACCGTGAGAGCGTCGCTTCCTGCAATTACACAGTCGACTATTTGACACGCACGGCCGATGGCCGGATCCTCTTTGGCAGTCGGGGCGCTCCCTATCGTTTCGGCTCGAAAATCAGCGATGAGCAAGACCGCCACGCGGAAACCCACGCTCGCATTCAGGAAACCGTGGTGGAGTGGTTCCCGGTGCTCAAAGGAGTCAAGTTCACGCATCAGTGGGGAGGCCCGGTCGGCATGCCTCGTGACTGGATGCCGATGGCGAAGTTCGATCCAGCAACCAAGATTGCCACCGCCCGCGGCTATACCGGGCAGGGAGTTTCTACGACCAATTTGACAGGCAGAATTCTGGCGGAACTCATCGCAGATCGCCGCACCGAACTTAGTCGGTTGCCGATCGCGCAAAGACGCTCGCCTTCATGGGAGCCGGAGCCCCTGCGCTGGCTGGCTGCGCGCTACATGCAGAACGCATTCCTTCGCATTGATGCGGCGGGCCAACAAGGTAGAGCGAAACCCAAAGACGCATTTCTGGCCGAATATCTCGGGCGGCACTAAACTCCTTCGCCTCTTCTGGCAACTTGCAGTGTCCTAGTTGGGCCTGCAATAGCGGAACTTGGAATCATTATCCGCTCGCAGAAAATCGCTCACCGGCTCATGTTTCATGCCGTTCTTTCGTTCTGCCATCGTGCGGGCGCGAAAAGCGCGTGGCGATATTCCAAAACAACTTCTGAAGGAGTGGCTGAAGTGTGCCGAGTCACTGAAACCCCATGAGAATGCGATCTCGGTAATCGTTCTTTCCCGCAGGCGAGGACTTGCCAGATCAGCTCGGCATTGTTCCAGGCGACGCGACCGGATGTAATCTCCGGTCGTGTGACCCGTAAGTGAAAAGACTCGATGCACATGGCGCACGGACACATGTAAGGCGGACGCGATCTCCGCAGGTCCAAGCGTAGGGGCAGACAGGTGAGCGTCAATGAAGCTGCGTATTTGACCGCGCAGCTCGGGACTGTGCTGACACGACACTCCTCTGCCGGCAATGCAGGTGCCAAGTATGTCGAAACAAGCGTCCAGCGCGGCTGCGCTTTCTGCTGCTTTCATCCGTTCCGCTTCTTCGTAGAGAGACTGGAATAACCGGGAGAGTGTTGCTCCCAACCCACGCCCGCCATAAATCCGTTGAGCAATGGGAATCTCGCGAGATCGCAGGCGGTCTTCCATCATCCAGCGCGGGACGCGGAGATAAAGCCGTGCGCACTCTGTGTTGCAACTCGAGGACCACGGTTGCCCCGAGTCAATTACCGTGCTATCCCCGGGCTTGAGCAGTACACTGCTCCCGCTTTGCAGGTAGCGCCGGATGCCTGCTACCTGAGTGATCACGATACAGCACCGGTTTTCCGGGGTCACCGTGTCCGAGGGCCATTTCCAGAATGAAAGAGGGCTGGAAGAGAATCGTGTCAGTCGGAGTCCCGCTAGGTATCGGCTCTCAATGGATCCGCGAAACGAGGATTTTGGGAGCTGGAACCGGCAACCACCACAGATTTGCCCCGCATTCCATTGCCACGCATCAATGCGATCCGAAGGCGGCAGCATTTCGGTTGAGAACAGCCGTGACATCGTGTGCCCTCCAAAGCCGCTATCCCCTGGCCGCTCGCTGTGGCCTGGCTAAGCCAAACTCGAATCCGGCCGCTTATTGCCTGCCGTGTATGTTACCGACCCTAGTCGGGCGAAAGGTAGCACACAAGGCGAAAAGGGTGCAACACCATAATGTTGCAAGGGGAACTTCCGCAACTATGGTCTTCCGCACGCGACCTCTAAGAGCGTGTTCACGATCCAGTAAACCGTTAGGAGGAGGGGAACGAGATACTAGTGGAAGGATGAGAAAGAAAGCCTACGGGAGCGACATCAGCCAGGAACAATTTGAGAAGATTTGCCGTTGTTAGAGTCCGTGCGCAGGCGGACCAAGCCGCGCACGATCGATCTGTACGATGTGTTTTGCGGAGTTCTCTACCTGCTCAAGAGTGGTTGCCAGTGGCGGATGCTGCCGTATGAATTTCCGAAGTGGCGAACGGTGTATTCCTACTTCGCGCAGTGGAGCGAGCCGGGGCCGGAGGGCGGCAGTGTCCTGGAGCAAGCGCTTAAAAAAAAAATGGTTGGCGCGGCCCGCGGCGTCGATAGCAGGCTGGTCATGGAGTAGATTGCGATTCTGCTTAAAAATGGGCCGGAGAGTGTTTGGCGTCAAAACGTTGCCTGTGTATGGGACATCGGGAAGAGTTTCCCGAGAGCGTTGTGTTGATGCAACGAGAAAATGTCGTATTAACTGCAACGAGACTTTGTCGCCCCGTAGCATTTAAGTAACGGCCGCCAGGGCGGGGCGGCCGGAGAGG
>JAYVEP010000053.1:0-15363 GCA_043749225.1 Acidobacteriaceae bacterium | reverse complement strand
GCTGTAACTTTGCCGGCATTTGGACAAAGCGGTTCGAACAGCTTCATCTATCGTGGCGCGGCAGCGGCGGATTTCAACAACGACGGCTGGATCGATCTCTTCGTTTGCGGCGCCGACCGCAACTATCTTTACCTGAACGACGGCAAGGGACATTTCAAAGACGTGAGCCACGAAGTCGGTCTCGACAACGTCGAGCCTTGCGTCGCGCCCGTTGCCTTCGACTACGACAACGACGGCGATACCGATGTGTTCCTCACCAACGTCGGTTCGCAAATGCTGTTGCAGAATCGCTTGAAGGAAGACGGCACCTTCAAATTTGTGGATGTTTCCGTCAAGGCGCACGTAAATCACGAAGCCATTGGATTTAGCGCTGCGGTCGGCGACGTGAATGGTGACGGCCTGCCCGATGTTTATGTCACAAGCTATAACTATTATGGTCAAGTTGTTCCAAATTCGTGGTATAAGGCGACAAATGGAACAGCGAATTTGCTGTTCATCAACAACGGGGACGGCACGTTCACCGAACAGGCCGCAAAATGGGGCGTCGACGACCGCCGCTGGAGCTATGCCGCGGAGTTTGTGGATGTTGACGGGGACGGCAAACTCGATCTTTACGTCGTCAACGATTTCGGCGAAAAAGCTCTCTTCATGAATAAGGGCGACCATTTTGTCGACGAAGCCGAAGCGCGCGGCGTGAGTGACCCCGGTAACGGCATGGGCGTTTCGTTCGGAGACTTTAACAACGACGGTCTGCTCGATCTGCACGTAACGAATATGTCTTCCACGGCGGGAAACCGAATTCTGTCGCGCTTGTTCCCAAAGGATACTCCCAAGGAAAATGTGCTTAAGAAGTTGGCCGCCGGCAACAGTCTCTATCAGAACATCGGTAAGGGCATGTTTCGCGATGTCACGTCCGACATCGGCGGTTTGTCCGCAGGTTGGGCCTGGGGCGGCGGCTTTGTTGATTTCGATAATGACGGCTGGGAAGATCTCTACTCCCCCAATGGCTTTATTTCAGGCAAGTCGATGAAAGACACTTGAAGCCAGTTCTGGCGTCAGGTCGTGACGCAAAACAATTCGCAAAAAGCAACGGGCACACTTCGCAACGACCAGAACCGCTTGATTTTCGATCAGGGATTCTCCTTTAGCGGATACGAACGCGACAGCCTGTTCATGAATCGCGATGGCAAAAAGTATTACGACATTGGCGGGGCTTCCGGAATTGATTCCATTACCGATGGCCGCGCGGCAGTTTTTGCGGATTTCGATAACGACGGTGACTACGATATCTTTCTGACCACGATCCAAGGACCGTCGCATTTGCTGTTCCGGAACAACGTTGGCCAGGACAACCACTGGCTGCGGGTCATTCTGGAGGGTGGGCGCGAGGTTGGACGCGATGCGTTCGGCTCGGTCGTTCGAGTAAAGACTTCTGCCGGAACACTGACCAAAGTAAAAGCGGGCGGCTCTGGATTCCTATCGCAGCACGATCCGCGACTCTTGTTTGGCTTGGGGCAAGACGAGAGGGCGCAGTCGGTGGAAGTGACTTGGCCGAACGGCAAAGTTGAGGCGTTCAGCGGAGACGCGAGCGCGGGAGCGACGTTGCTTCTTCGACAGAATACTGGAAAGGCTGAGGCTGTTGCCGTAGCGAAAACTTCCCTGCCCGACCCTCCGACGAAGGCGCAGGTACTGGCGTCATCGTTGAAGATCAAAGTGGGTGAACCGCTGCCAAATCTGGAGTTGGAAACGCTGGATGGCAAAGCGCTGCGGTTGCGCGATCAACTTCGCAAAGGCCATCGCGCGATTGTGAATCTGTGGGCCACGTGGTGCGTTCCTTGTCGTCACGAGATGCCGGAACTGCAAAAGCTCGCGGCAAGTTTGGCGCCGGGTGGCGTGGATTTGATTGGCATCAATGTGGATACGGACCCGAACGCGGGGATTGCCGCATTTTTGAAACAAGCTGGAGTGACGTATCCGGTATTCAAGGGCGGCACTACGACGCTGGAGAGTCTTTTCCGCGGGGATGAAGTTACCGTGCCGCTGTCGATTGTGATCGACGAAAACGGTAAGGTGAGTGATTTGGTTTCTGGGTGGTCGAACGCGACGAAGCGGAAGTTTGAGGGGTTGGCCCAGCACTAGCCCAGCCAAAAAATGGGGGGCGTTATCGACAAAAAGGCGTACTTGTCATTCCTAGCTACGCTCGAGAACAACTGCATAATCCCGCGAGCATAATTCTCGTTCGGAGTTGTTCCATTATTGGGATTGGCTTTGCCGTGGCGGATGTGAAGGACTCTAGCGGGTCTCGCCACAACGCAACAGATTCCGCGAGTTCATTCGGAAGGAGACATTTGGGACATGGGTCTGCAATAGTCATCGGCACAACTGCTTGTGCCGGACTCCTGATTGCTACAGCCGAAAGTACATGTACCTTCGGGTCACGACAGTTCCTCGCGTCGAACGGTGGGCGAAAACACCGATAGTTCTACTGATTTTGAAACACCCCCCGTTACGGCGGTAACTTGCCCCTCAGCACCGCTGTACTACGATGCAAGTATGAGTTTTCAAGCCCTTCTTTTCTGTCAGGACGAGAAGACCACGCGTACCGTTACGCAGGTCCTCAGTGAGCTCGACTTCCAGGTGGAGGCGTGTTCGGAAACATTCGCCGCCGTCAAGAAGCTGACGAGTCAAGCCTTTGAAGCTGTAGTCGTAGACTGTCAGAACGAGGAAAATGCTGGCTTGCTGCTGAAGACTGCGCGCAATTCGGCATCGAATCAAGCTTCTCTGATGGTCGCCGTGGTGGAAGGGCAGGCCGGTGTCGCCGCCGCGTTCCGTATTGGCGCAAACCTCGTACTCACCAAGCCGATCGCTATTGAGCAGGCTCGCGGAACACTCCGCGTCGCAAGAGGCCTGCTGCGTAAGAACAGTGCCCCGGCCGCAGGCAGCACTCCAACAACACGCGCTGTAGTATCTGCCACCGCACAACCAGTTACGCCAGCCGCTCCCGCAATTACTTCTGCGCCTGCGCGTAGTACCGCCCCAGCTGCTACTCCAATGGTGGCGAAGATTGCACCAGCGCAGCCAACGATTTCCTCTCGCCCATTACCTCCACCGCCAGTAACTTTGGCGCCTCAACCTTCCGCATCCACAACGCACTTCGGAAACCTGGAAACAGAAGTGGAACAGCAGCCTTCACCAGATGCAGCTTCCGCAGGTTTGCTGGAATCGCTGAATCAGAAGGTCACAGATCCGGGCTTTAATCGCGCGGCAGGGACGCGAGAGCTCGTTTCTTTTGCGGAAATTGCCGACACGACGCCGCCACGGACACTTCCGTCTCCTACGCAGAAGCCCGCAGCAAGATCCCCGGGAATTGGCGGTTCGTTTGGAGCTGCGGCCGCACCAGCCAGGGAATTGATCCCCGCGCCCATTGCGGCCGACGTGCCCACGATAACGCCATTCGAAGTAGCATCCCCCGCACGCAGCGAAACCACTGTTACGCCTTCCGAGCCTTCGGGCGACGAAGACGCGATCTTTTCCGCGACGCCAGCCGAGCGTTCCAGCAAAACACCGCTGCTGGTGGTTGCTGCCGTGTTAGTTGCGGCTGGGCTCGCCTACTTGGGCTGGACACAATTGAAAGGGCATGCGCCAGCCACGACGACGCAGGCACCGCAGTCGACAAAATTCCCACCCACGTTTGACGATTCAACGGGGCCCCCAGCTCAATCGGCTGCGGTGCCGACAGCCGACGCACATCCAGCCAGTCAGCCAGCAGCTCCGGTTGAGACTGCGGACCGGTTCGCGCGTCCAGCTCAGGCCATCGCTCCGGATCACGTCTCAGCGCCAACTGCTCCGAAATCGGCGCAGCCAGCGCCGCTTCAGGTCAAGACTCAGTTACAGCGTGCAGGCACACCAGCCGCGCATCAAGAGGCAAGCCCTGAACCGCCCTCGATCGCAGGCATGAGCGGTGCCACCGGCATACAAACGCTCGGCGCGATCACAATGCCGAATAGCAAAGGTTTATCGGCAGTCTCTTTCCAGCCCCAACGAGTTTCACAAGGAGTAACCGACGGTGATCTCGTCAAGAAAGTGCAGCCCGTCTATCCAACACAGGCTATCCAAATGCACTTGGAGGGCACAGTAGTGCTCGAGGCGACGATTGGCAAGGACGGTAGCATTCGAAATCTAAGGACAGTTAGAGGCTCACCCGTCCTGGCGCGAGCCGCATCCGATGCAGTACGCCAATGGAAATATCATACTTCGACTTTGAACGGTGAACCCATTGAAGTCGAGCGGCAGATCAGCATCGCCTTCAAGGCGCCGAAGTAAGGATTAAGAAGAAAGCAGCGTTCCAGACAATCTTAGAGCGTGTTTCATAAATCCGTTTCGAAAGGGTACGGCTTCAGCCGTGCCGCTAAGAACTGCTAAAACGCCGAGCTTTAGCCCCTGAGGGAATAAAAGATTCCGCCAGGAAGCATTTATGAAACAGGCTAGAACAAGTTTTCGATGAGTTTCGGGCTGCCCGATGCCGCAGGCGAGACGCCTGGGCCTACGGGATCGATCTCTCAGTGCCTTTTAACCCGGTTCTCTTTCAGCCAATCCAGAAACATCTGCTCATGCGATTTCCCGTTGGCACGTAAAACGTGGCGCAACGTGTGGCCGCTTACAAAGTGGCAGATTTCCTCAGCCAGATTCTTGGCATGATCTCCAGCTCGCTCCAACGACTGCGCCATGAATAACACTTGAATACTCTCGCGCGTGGGCTGCCCTTCCGGGTTTTCCACGTGCCGAACAAACATCAGGTTGCGTAAGCGGTCAATTTCCGAATCCGCCCGGAGCACGGCAATGGCACGATCCAGATCGCGATTCGAAAATGCTTCCCGCACATCCACCAGCATCTTTTCCAGAACTGAAGCGATACGAATCAGATCCTGAACATCCTGCGGTTCCAGCTTTGCGCCTAACGCGCGTGCGCCGCTGGCAAACGTTGCGACCAGGTCACCAATTCTTTCCAGGTCTGTCATGAACTTCATGCAGGAGAGTAGTTCGCGGCGCTGCGCGTCGGGGCCATTGCCCAAGGCGTGCGTAAGTCGCTCGTCGAGCTCGCGATCCAGCGCATCGAGCTCCTTTTCGCAGTCATCCACTGCCATGAACAGAGAAGGGCTATTCGATGCGATGCCATCGGCTGCATTGGAGACTGCGGTTCGTGCTACTCCGCACGCCCGTAAGGTAAGTTGCACCAGGTAGGAGTGCTCCATCGCGGAATCCGGAGCTGGGTTTTCTGCACGGGCCGCCATACTTTTCCCTCGCACTTGAGGCACGGCCTCGAAATGTCACACAAGGCTCAGGATAAGGAATACCGATCGGAGATTACAACAAGATGAAGGATATGTGAATGCTTGGTGAAAGCCGAGGGGCTCTACTGCTTCTCCAGCGTTTCGTCGACGGCCAGCTTGCTGCTCTTCTCGACGTTAATCACACGCCGCACCGGCTTGTACCCAGTAGCACTGATTTCGACGATGTAGTTCCCTGGATTGAGCAGGAACTCAGCCGGTGACAGCTTGTCAATCAAGCGCTGATTCACGGATATCTGGGCGCCTTTTGGGTTCGTCCGAACCGCCACAGCGCCCATCCCCGCTTCCGTCTGATTGCCTCCCCAAAGCTTCTTGATCTTGTTCACGGTGCGGATTTCGTCCGTGCTACCGAGCTGTTTCAGGTGTGGCCCAAAGCTCAGCGTCGTGCCCGGAACCGCGTCGGCATTACTGTTTTCATCAAGATAGCCCGGTTTGCGCACTAAAACAGTGTGGGATCCCTTCTCCAAGGTGACTTGGGCAGGCGTAACCCGGCCAGAATCACGCCCGTCGACCCAAATTGCTGCGCCCGCAGGGTCGCTACTCACTGCAATGGCGGCACTTACCGCATTCAGCTGAATGGCTAAGACGCTCTTGCTGCCGGAAGCGACGTTAAGAGCGCGGACTTCATTGCCATACCCCTGCTTGGTCGCGGTGACGGTATGTTGGCCCGGAGCAATGCCACTCAGGGTGAATGGCGTAACCCAGGTGGAGTCAAAGCGTCCGTCAATCTGAATTTGTGCGCCCTGCGGCGTGGAATCCAACAGGAGCTGCCCCGCAGCGGCCACAGGGACGGCCTTGGCTGCAACCTCTTTGGTTTTCCGACCTCGGGCACCGCTTGCAGCGGCAGCGGCACTCCTGGGCGACTCCTGAGCTCGGACTTGCGACTCCGGTTGGGCGGCTGGTGCCGTTTCCTGGGCCAAAGCATCTTGGGCTGGGGTTGAGTCCGCGGCAGGCGCTTCGGTGTCGGTCTGCGCCGCTGGCTTCGGCGGCGGTATCGATCCTTCGTCATCCGTAGTGTGCGTATTCACGTAAAGGAATACAAGGGCAGCTACCAGCAAAATGACCGCCAAGCCGCCGATAACCCCGTGAACGAGAAGTTTGGTGTCCACTTGAGGCATAGCGGGCAAGGTTAGTTTCTTCTTGCCAGAGCCTTTACCTGTCGCACTGCGGGAAAGCGTGACCGCAGGTGCGGGATCAGGCTCGGTCTCGGCGACGGACTCTGGCGCCAGCGATATCGACGGCGCATACTGCTGCTTCAACGGAGGAAGTTCGCTGATTTCCGAAAAGCTTCGCCCTCCGCCACCGGCGGGCGTTTCGCCCGCCATCATCGGGTCAAACCCGATCTTTGTGTGGGCTGGCGCAGGCTCCGCTGAGCCGGGTTGGCCCGACGATCTTTGACCCGACGATCGTTGGCCCGACGATGAAGACGAGGGCGTAAATGCCGGCGACTTAGCGATGCCGGCAGCATCTTCTTCTTCCGCAACTCCGGCAGAGGCTCGAACTACGGGGCTGGCAAACCGGGACGCTGGCTTTGCATCAATTTCAAGATTGTCCGCGCCGGAATGACTGTGTGCACCCACGGCGGCTGCTGCAGCCTTCGCGGCTGGAGGTGCGGCGACCTTGGGCACTACTGGCGGTTTTGGCGCCGGACTTGCCGATTTCGGGGCTTCTTTGCAGCCTTCCAGCGCTACCAGCAATTCCCTGCCGCTCTGGTAGCGGTCTTCAGGGTTCTTCGACAACGCCTTTAGAATCAAGTCATTGAGGGCAGGAATGAGCTTGGGGTTCAGCTGGATCGGAGGAACCGGCGTGCCCTCAAGAATCTGCCTGCGAACACTCTCCACATCGGAGGGCTGGTCCGAGGGGTGGTCCGCGACCTCCGACGGCGCATGTCCCGTAGACATGGCGTACAGAATGGCGCCCCAGCTATACAGATTGGAGCGTGCATCCAGCGCTTCTCCGCGAACCTGCTCCGGAGACGCGTAGTAGGAAGCGGGCGACAGCAAGCCCAGGCTATCCTCTTCCGACCACATTCCGGTGATGCCAAAGCCTAGAATCTTAGTTGTGCCGTCCCACTGCACAAGAACGTTAGCCGGGTGCAAACGCTTATGGATGACTCCCTGGCTGACGGCGTGGTCCAAGCCGTTGCAAACTTGGCGGCTCATGTCGACCATATCCCAAACCGTAAAGCGCTCGCCCTTGGCGACATGGGTCGCCACCGTAAATCCTTCGACGTATTCGGTGGCCACGCAGAAGCGCCCATCGATTTCTCCGGCGCCAAATAGCGACACAATGTTCTGATGGCTAAGGCTGCGCGTGCTTTCGGCCTCGTGCAAGAGTCGCTGCACCAGATCGGCGCGGCCATCTCCCGCTAAATCGAGGTTGAAGGCTTTGAGAGCCACTGGCCGACTCGTTACTGTATCTGTGGCTTTGTAAACCGACGAATATTCGGAGTGCGCAACTTCGCTGATGATTTCAAAACGCCCAATCTTGCTCGCAGACATTCCAGCCCTCGTAAGTACAAGCTTTTGACAGACGCTTTCAGGGAGAAGGAAAGTCGCCGTATTCGGCCTTGGGGGGCGGCCTACGAGATGATACCCGCACTCGGAGGTGCGTCCGAGTTACGGAAGTCACCGAAGAACCGTTGCTCAAGATTTTGCGTACACTTATTAGTTACTTCTGGACGACGCGCGGGACCGCGCACTGGAAGTATCCGATCACTTTTATGACCCTGACTCATTTCGTCACCAAAAACGCGTTTCGCAACAAGCGCCGCAGTTTGCTGACGGTGGGGAGCATTACGTTCTCTCTACTCCTGCTGACGCTGATGATGACGATTTGGCGAAGTTTTTACCTCGATAAAGGCAGTGAAGATTCGGCGCAGCGGCTCATGACTCGTCACCGGGTTTCGCTGGCCAACTTTCTGCCGGAGTTTTACCGTCAACGGATTCGATCCATTCCTGGCGTGACCCATGTGGTGCCCATCACCTGGTTTGGCGGCAAATATAAGGACGACAAGGCAGAGAATTTCTTCGCCCAGTTCGGCACCGACCCCGCGGAATTCTTTAAGGTCTACTCCGACTATAAGATTCCGCCGGAGCAGGCAACAGCTTGGCAGCGCGACCGCGCGGGCGCCATCGTCGACGAACACATGGCGAAGAAATATGGCTGGAAGGTCGGGGACAAAATTACCCTGAAGGGCACGATTTTTTCCATGAATCTCGAGCTCACCATTCGAGGAATTTACCAGCCTCCCGCCCCTACGGATACGCTCTACTTCGATACCCAGTATGTGGAGGAATCGATACGTTGGTTCAGGGGCAGCGCAGGCTTGTTCGCCAGTCTGGCCGACTCGCCACAAACCGTAGGGCGCGTTGCAACGACAATCGACGATGCTTTTCGCAACTCGCCGCAGCCGACCAAGACGGAGAGTGAGAAAGCTTTTCTGCTGGGATTTATTAGCATGTTAGGCAACGTGAAAGCCTTCATCCTGTTTATCTGCGGAGCTGTGGTTTTTGCCATCCTGCTGGTTTCCGCTAACACGATGGCGATGTCGATTCGCGAGCGCACGCGCGAAGTAGCTGTTCTGAAAACGTTGGGCTTCCCGCGCAAGACCATTCTCGCTATGTTCATTGGCGAAGGCGTAACGCTGGCGCTGGTGGGCGGCCTGATCGGCTCTCTGGGAGCCACAGGGCTAGTGACGCTGGTCGCGCAGGGCGGCGGTTTCTTTGCTGGATTGAAGGTAACCCCAGCCACAATGGCTGTGGCTTTGCTGGTCGCGTGCCTGGTCGGATTCCTGAGCGCCTTCGCGCCTTCCTACACTGCGTCGCGCCTCAACATTGTGGAGGGCCTCCGCCACATCGGCTAAAAGCAATATGGCAATTCCCATCAGCTACAATCTGCGGAATATGCGGCTGCGCAAAGGCCTGACCGCCATGACGGCGTTGGGCATCGCGTTGACCGTGGCCACCGCCGTCTTCCTCATGGCGCTAGTGGCGGGACTCAACAAGGCATTCGCAACCACGGGCGACGCGCAGAATGTTCTCGCGTTGCGCAAAGGCTCCGACGCGGAAATGAATGGCGGCTTTTCACTGGACACCGTGCAGACCCTGCGGAGTCTTCCTGGAATCGCCAAAACGGCGGACGGGCAGCCGATGGCTTCGGGAGAACTCGTAACCATTATTGTGCTGCCGCGAAAAGACGGCACCGGAGAAGTAAACGTCACGGTGCGCGGCACGAAGCCCGTGGGCATCGCGATCCGTCCGAATATTAAGTTGACGGAAGGCCGCTGGTTTCGCTCCGGCCAGCGCGAGATCGTGGTCAGCAAATCGATTCACGGGCGCTTCGCGCAGTCGGACATTGGCCAGAGTATGCGTTTTGGAAAAGGCGATTGGACAGTCGTCGGCGTTTTCGATTCTGGCGGATCAGCCTACGACTCCGAAATCTGGGGCGACGTGAACCAGATGCAGTCGGACTTCGACCGAATGGGCGGCGTTTCTTCCGTATACCTGCGCGCTGTAGACACAGCCTCTGCCGTGACTCTGGCGCAACGCATCAACGGCGACCAGCGGCTGCATCTTGACGGCGTTCTCGAAACCGAATATTACGGTAAGCAGACGAAGTCTGGTAACACGATTAAGTTTGTCGGCATGTTTGTGGCGTTTATCATGGCCATCGGCTCGTCATTCGCCGCAATGAATACTATGTACGCGGCAGTAGCCTATCGGTCGCGTGAAATCGCTACGCTGCGTATTCTTGGATTCTCGCGCTTCAGCATTCTGACCTGTTTTGTTCTGGAATCGCTCTTGCTCTCGTTGCTCGGCGCTGCGGGTGGCATTTTGATGATGATTCCATTCAACGGCATGCAGACGGGCACGCAGAACCAGTCGACATTCAGTGAGGTGGTTTTTGCGCTGCACATGACGCCCGGCGTAATCATCACGGCGGTTCTGTTCGCCGTCACTATGGGCTTTATCGGCGGGCTGGCGCCAGCGTGGCACGCGGCCCGGCAGGAAATCCTGGTCGCCTTGCGCGGATAGTCGCAGCGCCTGTTTTTCGATAGAAGCTGTTTTTCGATTTTGACATTCTTAATTTATGGAGTCTTGAAAGTTTATGTCCCCCGATACAACTCAGAAAGATCTAGAAAACCTTCGCATTGATCGATCACAGCGCACCAGCACGGAGGTTCGCACGCCGCTTTGGTCGCGTCGCTACATTTTGATTGGCACCGGCGTCGTGGTGCTGCTCATCTGGCTTAAACTGATTTCTTTCGTAATTTCCGGGAACGCGGTGGAAGTGGAAACCGCGCGCGCCAGCTCGGAGACGAGCACGGTTCTCTCCGCCAGCGGATACATCGTCGCGCATCACAAGATCAACGTGAACTCGAAAGTTACGGGTCGCGTCGCATCCATCAGCGTGGAAAAAGGCGACCAGGTAAAGCAGGGTCAGATTCTGGTACGTCTCGAAGATCAGGAGTTTCGGGCTCAGGCTCAGCAGGCGCGCGGCACCGTTGGGATGGCGGCCGGGCGTTTGCGTGAATTGCAGAATGGTTCCCGTCCGGAAGAAATTCAGCAGGCGGATCACAACCTGGCGGAAGCCCGCGCGACGATGGTGAACGCCAAAATTTCCCTGGACCGTACGAAAGATTTAGTCAGCCAGGGCGTGATGTCGAAGCAAGCGCTGGACGACGCGACCGCGAAATATGAATCCAGCGAGCAGCGCGTGAATTCTCTGGAACAGAATTACAGCTTGTCGAAAATGGGCCCACGCTCGGAACAGATTGACCAGGCGCGAGGCAGCTTGACGCAGGCGCAGGGCCAACTGGCCTACGCTCTGTCACAGCTCGAGGCGACTCTGATTCGCGCCCCGGTGAGCGGCACAATTCTGGAACGCACTGCGGAAAAGGGTGAACTCATTACTGCGCAATTTGCCAGCGCTGCGGAGGGCGGACCTCGCGGATCGGTGGTGGCACTCGCGGATTTGAACGACCTGCAAGTCGAGCTCGATATCAGTCAGGACGATTTCGCCCGCCTCGGCGCGAAGCAAAAGGGCACCGTCGCCGTGGACGCGTTCCCCGACCGGAAATACAATGGCGTGATCGCAGAGATTTCTCCCGAGGCCAACCGTCAGAAAGCTACGGTGCAAGTGAAAGTGCGTATCCTAAATCCTGATACCTACCTGCGTCCGGAGATGAACGCCAGCGTTAAATTTTTGCCGAAAGATGGCGAGGTTCACACTTCCGGAGTCTTCGTGCCAACTTCCGCTGTCCGTGATCGCGAAGGCAAGAAATTTGTCTTCTTAGTGGATGGCAGCAAGGCCGTGCGCCGCGATATTACCGTGATCGGCCCGCGCAGCGGAGGCTTTGCCGTGGACGGCATCAAGGAAAACGATCAGGTTGTCACCACCGCGCCAGCCACGATTAAGGACGGCGACTCCATCAAACTAAAGGCTCAAAAATGAGCGCTGCTTCGGAAGTTCGGAATGTTGGAAATGGCCTGGGTGGAAACTGCGACATCGTCGTACAGGCTCGCGGCGTGAGCAAAGTCTTTCGTCGCGACGCGTTTGAAGTCACCGCGCTGGACAATGTTTCTATCAATATTGCGGCGGGTGAATTTATCGCGCTGATGGGCCCGTCGGGCTCCGGCAAAACGACGCTGCTCAATATGATTGCCGCCATCGACCGGCCTACTTCGGGCCAGTTGCTGGTTCTAGGCGAAGACATTTTCCAGCTCAACGACGAACAAACGGCGCGTTGGCGCAACGAGCACATCGGCTATATTTTTCAGACTTTCAATCTGATGCCGGTGCTGACGGCGTTTGAAAACGTTGAGCTGCCGCTGTTGCTCACAAACCTATCGCAGCAACAACGCCGCGATCACGTTGCAACGGCGCTCCGATTAGTCGGCCTCGGCGATCGCATGCATCATTTGCCGAAGGAGCTCTCCGGTGGGCAGGAGCAGCGCGTAGCCATTGCACGCGCCATCGTTACGGACCCTACGCTGATTATTGCGGATGAGCCGACTGGCGATCTGGATAGCCATTCGGCAACGGAAGTATTAGAGATTCTGAAACGCTTGAATGAAAGTTTTCAGAAGACCGTCGTGATGGTCACACACGATCCGCACGCTGCATCCTACGCGCACGTGGTTCGGCATCTGGAAAAAGGTATGCTGCTGCCGACCGGCAGCTAAGTAGATCGTGCGGCAACTGGCTACGCCGGAATCGAGGCCTTACGATCTGAGCTCCACGCCCAAGCGCGCCGCCCCCGCTCGTTGAGTGTCCCTTCAGCCTCTCCGTACTCCACCAGTCTGTTCAGCACTGTGGTTAGCGAGGCCAGCGGATCTTTATGCCGCGCCAGAACGCCTGGCATCCGGTCCTGCATCCAGGCGCAAACCTCGCGCACCGTGAGCGGGCGTTCCGCTTCCATCAGGACCGTCCGGCACGCTTGCGTAAACCCAGGCGCTCGCCCCGGAGGTTTGCGATCCACCATTTCCAGCAATTCATTGCTCAGAATCTCATCTCCAAACAGATTGGCTAAGCCTGAAATCGTCTGCTTCACGGTGCCAATCCGTCGCATCAGATCCGAACGCTGCTGCAGCAAGCCGCGCAGCTCTTCCTGCGCCTGGCGCAACACTTCCTGGACCGAAGCGCTTCCCACTTCTGTTCGATTGAGGACCGCCCCGTTGACGGCCGCAATTGCGTGCGAACTCATCCCACCACCTCCACTGCTTACCTAGGGTTAGTTACGAAACTCCCCGCCAAAAGGTTCCCCGGCTCACGCCGTGATCTTGGGCTCGGTGCGAAAACCGGGGGCCTAACCCGTTGTTTCTATAGGACGCCCCCGAAACCGATTGGTTCGCGGTCCGGTTCGCGCGCCGCGTTCGACTCGCCAATGAACTGGAGTAACGTTGGCGGTTCACAAAATTACAAATACTCTGGTAGAGGTCGGCATTCTTCCGATAGTTTCTATTGGGTCGTCACGTAAATGGAATCGAACCCCAGGGGCACCATCCAACTTTTCGCCGAGCAAGCCCAGTACATTACCGGCGCGACCGGAGCCGCCGTCGCTTTACAAATCGGCGCGGAGACGGAGATGGTTTGCTGCGCCAGCGCAGGTATCACCGCCCCCCCAGTGGATTCGCATGTGGAGATCTCCGGTAGTTTTTCCGGCGAGTGCGTTCGAACCCGTCAATTGCTGCGCTGCGACAGTGCGGATTCCGACGAGCGCGTCGATATCGAAAGTTGCCGCGCGCTGGGCATCGCCTCCATCATTGTGATGCCGCTTCTACAAGGCGACCGTGTCGCCGGACTGTTCCAGATTCTTTCCATGCAAAAACACGCCTTCCAGGATCGCGACGTAAGCGCGCTCAAACGGATTGGCGCAATGATCGAGGCGGTGATTCCAACCTTCGACCCGCTGGCGGCCCTCGTTGAAGAGGCGCAGGCTGCCGCGACACCGCAGCCCAGACGCTGGCTTCGCACTCCCATCGGAGTTCAGATCACCGCAACGACCTTGCGCTCCGGAGTGCCTGAAGAAATTCCGGGACGCACCAAAGATGTTTGCGAAAAAGGCATGGGCATCATTCTGGCGGGCCAGTTGGCGCCGGGAGAAGGCACCATTGTGGAGTTCTTACTCCCGTTCGCTCAGCTCTCCATCCGTCGCCGTTCCGTCGTTCGCCATCAGAAGGGCCTGCTACACGGCTTGGAATTCGTCGACGAAATGGCCGAGCAATTCCCCGCCCGCCAGGAAGTCCGCACACCCCTCTTCATGCTTCCCAAGATTCTCGCCGGACATCAGTAAAGACCTTCGCCGCAGCGCCTCACCATTCCGCACCGCCCCAAGCGTGAAATAGAAGGGTGCAGCTACTTCAAGTCGGGCAGGACTACCGCCCTGGCCCTGCCGATTTCTGGCATTGTCAGGGCGTTTCCCTTTCTTCTTCCTCCCCAAAGGATTTCGAAAGGTTTGAGCCCCAATCTCGCCGCCGGACTGGTATCCTTTATCAGTCGGCAAGACTTTTTGAAAAAACTGACGGGTTTCGGCGACCCGTGCGCCTAAGTTCGCGCATCTAACCGCTTTGTCGCGAAGTGACACAGCGGAGCTGGAAGCTCAATCCCTAGAGGAGTTACTGATGAGAAAGGCTTTATCCGTTTTAGTACTTGGTGCGACTTTGCTGGTCCTGACCTCCTGCGGCAATCAGCCGAGAGCCTTCTTGCGCATCGTGCATGCCGCGCCGGGGATGACCACCACTCCAAGCCTCGATATCTCGATCGATGGCAACAAGGTTCTGAGCAGCGTTGCCTATGCCACGGGGTCAAACTACTTCACCGTGACGCCAGGTGCACGCCACCTTCAAATTAACGTGACTGGGGATAGCAAGAATTTCTTGATCGACACCACGACCAGCAACTTGGCTAGCAAGACGTATACAACCCTGACGCTGGATGGCATTGTGGATTCAACGCCCAAAACGATTTCGCTGCTGACGACGACCGATGACCACGGCCCACCAGCTGCTGGACAGGTGAAGATTCGAGTCTTGAATGCGGCGGTTGGCTTTGTTACAACCCCTCCACCTCAGCCCACTCCTCCTGCTCCTCCAGCACCGGTAGACGTATACATCACGACTTTCGGAACTCTTCTTAACGGCAACCCACCGACACCGACCCTGCCTGGCGTCAGCTTCCAAACCACCACTGCCTACGTTTCAAAGGCAGTAGGAGACTTGCAGATTCGCGTGGTCGGACCAGCTGGCTGCGGAGACCCGATCTTATTCCCCGCCTGCAATCCGGACCTGAACATTATCGCCGACTCCGGCAAGATCACATTCACGGACAAGAAGCAATTGCGCACGTACGTGGTGTCCGACCAGGCACCGCCGTCCGCACAATTCCAGGGATTCTTGCTGACCGACTTGAACTAAGCAAGTGTTCGGACGGGGAGATAGGTAACAGATTAGACCGGGGACATGGGTAACACTTTAACTCGATTTCGTTGTTTTGGTGTGGACGAAAAATAGAG
>JAYVEP010000052.1:0-15394 GCA_043749225.1 Acidobacteriaceae bacterium | reverse complement strand
CACTGCCCGTGCCGTTTCCGTGCCGTTAGCGCTGCATTGCATGGAACTAGCCGCGTTAGAAGCCATCTGCCGCAAGCTAACTACATAAAACTACGTTGCACGATGGTTTCGAATCCCACTCTCTCCGCCAGTCCTTGTTGCGAATCAATGAGATACAGAACTTCGAGAGTCCAAAAGAGTCCAATTACATAATTGGCGCCGGAATCACCATCCGCACCACCCGTCTGTGAGCTTCCCGAAGGTCTCCCGCTACGCCTTGCGTATACACGTTCAACGTAGTGTGGATATCGGCGTGTCGCAGCAATTCTTGCTGCACTTTCACGTCAACCCTCAAATGCCGCAGCATGGTCGAGTAGGTGTGTCGGAACGTGTGCCAGCCAATGCCCGTGCCTAGGTCCGCTCTCTTTGCGGCAGGAGTGATTCTTAGCTGCTGCACGCCCCAAGGCCGATAGGGAAACTCGCCTGCCTTGAACGCCCTCCTTGCTTCGGGCATCGCCGCAGGCAGCAGGCAGTGGGAATGAATTCGAGCGTCTTGACCATTAACTGATTCCATCGTTCACTAGCGACCTTGCGGTACTTGACGTGGGACTCGTCATAGCGGTCCAGCAGGTCATTGAGTTCCGCGTCATCGAGAATGGGCTTAAGATCGGTGGGGATTGCTTTTAGTTTCGTGGACAAAGCGGCTCTCATTTGTTGTCTGAGCAGTCCCCTGCGGAAAACTTCGTTGATTTCGAACGATAGTCTGATAGCGTCCTGGGCAGCTTTGACGTTGGAAAGAAAAATGTTAGCGTCGTTTTCAAACTGCGTGGCGTCAGCAATGATTTCCTGCTGTTTCTGCACTAGGTCAGATTTGCCAAGGTCAGCCCCGAGAGCTTTCACGGCGGAGATCAAGTCCTGCCCCCTAACATTGACATCTCGGAACGATTGCTCGTCGCCGTAACCTGCGGGCGGCAAGGGCACTGGCAAGGACCAAGCGCTTGCACTTTCCGTCCGGGACTCTTCCGTAAGACACAGGATAGACCTTGAACAGTAGGAGATCCGAGGATAGTTTGGCAAATTGAGCCTCGGACTGGAGTACCTAGTAGACGATCGTAGTTCTGTTTGAAGGATGCATATTCCGCGTTGTCGTGATAGTCGGACTTGGCGGCCTTTAAGGCATTGCCAATGTCCTCCTTGCCGTGGGCTAGATGATTCCAGAACGACTGCGCCAAGGTGTCGGCGGCATCCAGAAAAAAGCCCGGGGCCAATCTTGAAGCCCACACGTGCCTTAAAGCCAAGGAATCCTACCGCGCTCTGGGCAGCATTTCTTGCCGTCGGAGACACGGTCAGGAGTCCCCCTGCCGGTTTCTAATACTTCAGAACCGGATGCAGAACAGCCTTTGGGGGTATCCTCGAGCTGCGTTCCAGAGCGAAATTCCAGCCGAGAAAGCCGCGGTCTCGGAGCAAAGAATTCATGTGAGAAAGTCCGTCTCGCGGTCTTTCCTGGGCAGCATTGAGCGTATTCAAGCTTGTTCTGTATGCTCTTCTACCGACCATTCAGTGAGGCGATTCTAGAAAGCCGTCTGCGATAGCCTTGGTTTTCATGACCGAGAATGCCCTTGTCGGCACCAGGCACAAGGCTGCGCGTCCTTTTGGAGATCGCGTCGTATGCATCGACCCGCGCGTCATGTATTTCGGTGCTGTGATCGAGCCGATCTTCTTGAGACGCTGACGGTCTTTCTTCATGGCCGATGTCGATGCGCAGCTCGGTCTTCTGCAGGCGTCCCCAGTCTGGAACCGCCCTGCAACCGGATGCGCTCTGCTTCGTCCAACTCACGGCGCGCGTTCACTTCCTGTCTCAATTCCATATATGCGTTGGAAAGGATGCGGTGCGCATCGATCGAGTCCGGGCGGAGCTTGGCTGCTTTGCGCAGGTACGGAAGGGCATCCGTTACTTTTTGTTGCACAAGGAGCAGCCTGCCAAGAAGAAGGTTGGCCGGAAAATTGTCAGGGTCAATACGTAATGCGCTCTGAAACTCGCTGGCCGCGTCGGGGACGCGCGAAGTTCGCTGATACACGAGGGCCAGGTAGAAATGCATCATGGCTGAACTATTCATTTGCGAAACGGCGGCTTCAAAGTGGGGAAGCGCCTCGTCCCAGTGAGCGGTTTTTACCAGAGCGCATCCCAATTCGTAGCGGGCAAAGGCATCGTCGGGTTTCTTTTCGACCAAACTCCGCAGTGGCGTTACAGCTTTTTCGTACTCCTTTAGCGACATGTAAGCCCGACCCAGTTGGAGGAAGGCTATGGGCGTATTGGGCTCCTGCTTTAAGACCTGCTCCAGGACTGGCACAGCCTCCTCATATCGCTCATTTTCCATATCTACCAGCGCATCATAGAGGAGGTTTGCAGTGCGAATTTTTTGTTTGGGATCCGATCCTCCGCTGTCTTTTGCCAGGTTCGGAGGCTCCGCTTCAGACCCCATATAGCCCAAGGCGTGCAAACTTTCGGTTTGCTCGAAATCCAATTGTTTCCTCTCGGGAGCTTCCCCTCTGGTTCTTTGGTGAAACTCTGCCATCTGAGCCGCCGCCGTGTCTGAGACGGCCTTGGAATCGGGAGCTAGGTTGCGGACGGCCGCGGCATCCACAGATTGGTCATATAGCTCGCGCTCTGGTGCTTCGATGTACAGGTACTTTCCGGTTCGCCACGCCTGCAGCTCACTCCAGCCAAAAGAAAGATGACCGTAGCTGCTTTCCGCGTAAACGGGGCGCTGCGCGTTCACGTCACCTGAAGGTCCGGGCGAGCCAGATCCCATGAAATGCAGTAAGGATTCGCCTTGCACGGCGGCAGGGATGGGAAGGTGCGCGGCTTGGAGGATGGTGGGTGCAACATCCACTAACCCAACCCTGGTTGTAACTCTCGTGGTGGCATGCTGCCCGGGGACCTTAACCAGCAATGGCACATGAATCGTCTCATCGTAGAGAAAGATGCCGTGATGCTTTTCGCCATGCTCACCAAAGGCTTCGCCGTGATCGGCCATGACAGCGACCAGAGCGCCATCGAAGAGGCCGCGCGTCCGCAGCGCGGCGATCAGCTTCGCCACCACGGCATCTGTATAGGCAATTTCTCCGTCATAGGGTTCCGCCTGATAACGGGTCTTGTAAGGTTCTGGAGGGCTATACGGATCGTGCGGATCGTAGAGGTGGACCCAGAGGAAGAAAGGACCACCACGCCGCTTGCCCAGCCATGCCACCGCACGGCTTACCACCTCCTCGCCTCGACGCTCCAGGCTATGATAATGATCTTCTTTTGGCCCCCGCCTGTGAAACCCAGCATCGTAGACATCAAAACCGCGATCAAAGCCGGGCGCCAGTTTCTTCGGGTCGAGTACGAGCGCCCCTACAAATGCAGCGGTCTTGTATCCGTTCTTGTGCAGGATGTCGGGTAAGAACGGGAGAGCGCTGCCCAGCGGGTCTCCCATGTAGTTCACATGGTTGAACTGAGGGTAAGTGCCCGTGAGGATTACTGCATGAGATGGAGTGGTCAGAGGCACCTGAGCATAGGCGCCGGAAAAGACTAGGGATTGGTGGGCCAGCGCGTCCAGATTTGGGGTGAGCCCGCGCTCCGACCCAAGAAAGCCCATCCGATCAGCGCGGGTCGTGTCGAGAGTGATCAGGACGATATTCGGATGCCGGGCTGCGGCGCGCTTGGCAGGTGGAGCAACAGCGGCCCAACTGTATTGAGCCAGCAGGATCGCGGGCAGTAAGCGCCTGAGGACCCAATGGGTGCGGGCGGGAAGATGCACCCAGAATTCTCGCTCCATCCAAGAATGTCGAGCAATTTGGCCCATCGGCTCCTTCCTTACGAGAATCGACCTTAAAAAACAGTATTCCGTAAATAGTATCCAGTAAATAGTATCCAGTTTGTGCAATTGAAAGGCTTTAGTTGTGCGTTTTGAGTTGACTCTCTGCAGAGCATAAACTATCTTTACCTTTCTATTTTCTTCTTTATTCTTCATTCTTCATTTAGCAACAATAAGCAAAATAGTTCGACAGTTCTCGACCAAGAGGGATCCATGAAAATCAAGACTTGGGGCATTGCTCTCAGTTTCGCCGTCGTCGCCGCGTGTCTAGCGACAACACCAGCGCTAGCGCAAACCACCTTCGGAACGATATTGGGTTCGGTCACCGATCCATCGGGAGCTGTCCTGCCCAACGTCGTCGTCACGGTCACGAACCAGGGCGAGAATATCTCGCGTGAAGTGCGCAGTGACGCGCAGGGGAACTATCAAGCCGAAAACATGAAGGCGGGCTTGTACACGGTTGCCATCCAAGCCCAGGGTTTCCACGAGATTAAAGTAACGGACATTCGACTGACCGCACGCCAGATTGTGCGCGCCGACCTGAAGCTGGTGGTCGGGGCGACAACCGAGAGCGTCACGGTTATGGCCAACGCTGAACTCATCAACACCGAATCGTCGAGCATTTCTACCAGCGTCACCAGCACTGAGGTGTTGGGGTTGCCAGCCAATTATCGTGGGAATCGAAGCACGAGCCCGTATACCTTGCTAGCTTTTCTCCCCGGAGTCACGGGTGACGAGGGCGGCAACATCTCGGTCCAGGGAAGCGGGATCAACCAAGTCGAATATTCAGTGGATGGGATTAGTACTACGAATGTCCGCGAGTCCGGCCCTCAAAGAGAAATGTTTCCCTCTGCTGAAAGCATTTCAGAAATTCAGGTGCAGGGGTCGGGCGGCGGAGCGGAATATGGCAGCCCCGCAGACATTACGACGACCAGTAAGTCAGGCACAAACGTGTTTCACGGATCTGCATTCGAGTATTTTCAGAACGCGGCGCTGGATGCTACGCGGTTTATCGTGCCCCAGATCAAGAAGCCTGCCAAAAGCGCAAATACGTTCGGAGGTTCTATCGGAGGCCCCCTTTGGGGTAAGCGCACCTTCTTCTTTGCCGATTACGAGGGCATGCGTTTCCGGAGCCAGACGGTCCGCCAGGAGACAGTACCTAACCAAGCCATGCGGAATGGAGATTTCTCAGCGTTTGCTCCTATCCATGATCTGGACGGAACGCCCTTTGCGGGCAACATGATTCCTGCGAATCGGATCAGCCCGGTTGCGACCGCGGTTCTCCAGTACTATCCGCTGCCAATTCAGGGGGGCGTGGGAAATTTTGCGCCCCGCAACCACACCTTAGCGGTTCCTAATCCTATCCTTTCGGATCAGTTCGATATCCGTATCGACCACACCATTAACTCCAAGCAGAACGTCTTCGGACGCTGGACCTACAAGAACGGCAGGTTTACCATCCCTTCCGGCCTGGGCCTTCCTGCGGAAGCCGATTTCGAACATGACAATCAGATCGTGCTAGCGCACAACTATGCGATTACGCCGAACTTAATTAATGAGCTGCGCGGAGGAATCAGCAGTGGGCAGAGCGGCGGGAACTTTCCGCTTGACGGACCAGCATTCATCCAGAAGCTGGGTCTCAACAGCCTGGGTCCCCGCTTTCCTGCCGGGGGCTTTCCTGACTTTGTCTTCGAACCCAGGACAGGCAACATCGATGCCATTGTTCACACCCGGCCAAATCCGCAGCTTTCCCATAACTTCCAGGTCAATGAGAACCTGACTTGGACCGTTGGGAAGCACACCATGAAGTTTGGCTTCGATCTCCGCCGGCTCCGCCTAACAACTGCCTGGTACTCTGGTACTTCCGCAGCTGACGACTACGGGGACTTTTTCTTTAACGGCAACTACTCAGGAAATAATTTTGCCGATTTCCTTCTTGGCGTCCCTTACTATACGTATGTCACCCACACCCCACCGAGAAACATCGACGGCAAAACCACTCACTACTACGGCTACGCGACGGATACTTTCAGAGCCACGAACAAACTTACGTTGGATCTCGGCCTGCGGATTTCGAGGTTGCCGGCCTTATACGATCCGATTAACCTCACCAACTTCGATCCCAGCGTTCCCATCACCGGACGTGTGATCATTTCGTCGGACCCCAGGTCTTTGGCAGCGACGCAACCTCTGTGGGCACAGGCCGTCAACGCCTGCAACACGCCCAACAATGTCAACCCCAGTCCCGGCCCGGCCCCTTGCACTCCATTTCTGACATCGCAACAAGCGGGGTGGCCCAAGCAATTGCGCAATACTTACACAGACTTCGCTCCTCGTCTCGGTTTCGCCTATCGGCCATTTGCGGACAATAAAACGGTGATTCGCGGCGGCATTGGCATCTACGACGTTACAACTTTGGGAGCTGTATTTTTCTCCGTGGCAGGTATCCACGATGGTTTCCAGGCTAATTACGCAAATACTGGGTTCGGCTCTCCGGGTTTTTTTCAGTTCCCCAATGTCCAAGATCCTAACGGGCTCCTGTTGGGTACGCAGTCGTTCTCAACTGCGAATCAGCTAAACAAAAAGGATCCGTACAGCATTCAATGGAACCTGTCGGTCGAACGGGTGCTCCATGGCAACACCGCCCTGCGTGTTTCGTACATAGCCAACCGCGCGAATCAACTTTCTTGGGGACCCGATCTCAATCAGATCCGTCCTTTGGATCCGAACAATCCGAACGCTCCTAGACCCAAACCGTTCCCAGCTTGGTCAACAGTTTATACGCGTGCAGGCGGAGCCGTCAGCACCTACGAATCGATGCAGACCGAAGTCATCCACAAGTATTCCAACGGGCTTACTTTCCAGTCCACGTGGACCTGGGCGCGCAACCTGTCGGACACCGAATCGTTCCCCGGCTCCGGCTTTTCCGGGGAGGTTACCGGACGCGCGCTCAACGCATATAACCTCCGAGGAGATTATGGAAATGTCGGTGGTACCCGCAAACATCGCTGGATCACGACCATGGTGGATGAACTTCCGATTGGCAAGGGGCACCGCCTACTGGGGAACGCCAACGGATTACTGAATGGGATCGTCGGCGGCTGGCGCCTCAGCACTATTTTCTTGGCTCAAACTGGCCCGTTCATTACTCCTTTCCTGCAATTTGATTCCTCCGGAAATGCCCGTTTTGGCTTTAATCGGCCTGACCTTGGAGGCAATCCCAACAAGTTCCACCACACTCGCACACAGTGGTGGAATCCGAACGTATTCGCCTGTCCCGGCGGTGTCCCAGGGCAAGACTTTGTTCAAGGTACACTCTCTTGCTCAAACGTCATTGGCCGGTTTGGCAACGCCAGCGTGGGGTCGCTGGTTGGCCCCGGAACGCTGAACCTCTCCATGGGGTTAGCCAAGGACTTCAAACTCTCAGAGAGGTTTAAGCTGAAGTTCGAGAGCAGCTTTACCAATCTCCCCAACCACCCAAACTTCGATGATCCGCGCAACAATCTGAGTGAGAGTGCTGGGAATCCCGCTATAGGCACATTCGGACAGGTTCAGGCCTCTCGCATCGGTGACGCCGGGGGGAACCGCGTCGGACAGTTTGCTTTGAGGATTGAGTTCTAACAACCGCAGTCGATGAGCACGAACGAGTCAGGAGCCGCTGCCAACATGGAGCGGCTCTTGTGCTAGCCTGTGGAGCGATGAAGGGTCTCTTGAGTTTTTTGCGTTGCCTGCCGATTTTCCTTTGCTTTATCACCCTCCCGGCATGGCAGCGAGGTCGTGTTCCAGCAACTCCGCATTCGAAGCTCCCGCCCGACGTCTTCCTCATCACCATCGACACCTTGCGCGCCGATCATGTACATTGCTACGGCTATGACAAGGTAGAAACGCCCGCGCTCGATGGCCTAGCCAAGGATGGTGTCCGCTTCGGGCAGGCTTTCACGCCAAGTCCCATCACCAATACATCTCACACCACCATTCTCACCGGCCTGTTGCCCAGTTCGCATGGAGTGAAGGATTTTGGCGTGCCTCTGCCAGCGGAGCGCGACACCTGGGCCAGTCTCTTGAAGCAACGTGGCTACCATACCGCAGCCTTCATTGGCGCGGTGATTCTGGACAGCAAGAAGCTGGCTCCCGGACTTGATCGTGGCTTTGATTTTTACGATAACTTTCCTGATCCTCTGCACGTGAATCCGCGAAAAGCGCCCCCGGCGGCCACCGCAAAGATCAATCCGCGATGGGGGCGCGTTGAACGTCGCGGCATGGATGTCGTGACGCATGCCGAGGCCTGGATGAATCAGCATCGCACAGGACCGCGCTTCGTTTGGATTCATCTCTACGATCCTCATGACCCTTACGATCCGCCAGAGCCGTTTTCATCGCAATACAAAGACCGTCTCTATGACGGAGAAATCGCCTACGCCGATTCCGCGTTGGCGCACTTCCTTGACTATCTCAAGCGGCAGAGTTTGTACGATGGCGCGCTCATTCTCGCCGTAGGAGATCATGGGGAAGGGTTAGGCGAGCATCACGAGGAAACGCACGGAATCTTCCTCTACGATTCGACGACGCACGTTCCGTTGATCGTGAAACTTCCGCGCGGTTGGCGAGGAGCGGAGAAAGACCGTGCCGAGAAGCTGCGAGTTGTGAATGATCTGGTTCGTACAACCGATTTGCTGCCGACAGTTCTGGATTTCCTGGGCAGTCCGCTGACGAGTCTCGATGGTTCATCCTTGAAGCCGTACTTCGAGGGCAAGTACGAAACGCGTCGTTCTCTTTTGGCCGAGACCGACTACCCGTTGCGCTTCGGCTGGGCGCCGCTCCAAGCGGTTCGCACGGAAGACTTCAAGCTGATTGAGGCGCCTCGTCCGGAGTTCTACGACCTGCGCGCCGATCCCGGCGAGTTGAAGAATATCTACGAGCCATGGGCTCCCAACGTCTTGGCGTACCGCGCGCAACTAGCGGACTTCCGCAACAAATTGCCGCGCTCGGCCAGCGCGTCGTCCGGAAGCGTGGCCCCGGGGGCGGTCACCCCGGAAACAATCGATGAGCTCCACGCCCTGGGCTACCTTGGCTCAGCCGATGCCGGAAGTGCCACCAATGTCCCCGAGCCGAGTCTGCTGCCCGATGCAAAAGACAAGATCGAAGAGCAGAACCTGCTGCACGCCGCTATGCTGGCCTCGGAAGGTGGAAGAACGGGCAGCGCTCGTGCCGCACTGGAAAAAATTCTGGACCTGGATCAGAAATCCGCTAACGCTCTACTGCAACTGGGCCAGCTTGAACTAGCGGACGGCAACCCAGCGAAGGCGTCGCTTTACTTGGAACGTGCCCTGAAGGTTCGGCCGAATGATTCGTCAGCTGCTCTGGCGTTAGGGCAGTCGCGGGAACGCAACGGCGATTTGTCTGGCGCCCGTGCAGCCCTGGAAACCAGCCTGCAGCTTGCGTCAAGCCAGTTCGCCGCGCGCTTGCAGTTAGGCAAGATTGAATTGCGACTGCGTAACCCAGGGGCTGCGGAAGATCAGTTTGAAGCCGCTCTGCTTTTGCAGCCGCAGAACGAAGAAGGCCAAATTGCGCTGGGGCAGGCGTTGCTGGACCTGAAAAAGTTCCCGCAAGCTATCGAACATCTGGAAGCACTCTCGCGTACGCATGCGGACAACGCCAATGTTCTTGATCTGCTGGCGCAGGCTTACGAAGGTGCTGGGAAGAAAGATCTGGCGGAGCAAGCCAAGCGCCGCGCCGTACAGTTACGTGCCCAAAAGGCGACGACAAACTAGCACGAGCCTATTTCTGCGCCACTTTGCCGTCGGTATTCTCGAAGATTTGCGTCAGCACATGCCCGTGCATTTGCTTGGGCTGCTCAATGCCGTAGATGTACAGAATGGTTGGCGCTACATCCCACACGCTGGCTTCCAAGCCCATCAGTCGCAAGCCGTGCTTGATACCAGGCCCCATGGCGATGATGGAACCAGGGACATCGTCGCCATCGGCAAAATCATGCTTGGCGATCACGGGCGTGGTCTTCTCGTGGTCCATGTGGGCGTGCGGATCGGTATCCTCGAACTCGCGTAAAGGCTTGATGCCGTGGTCGGAGATGATGAAAACATACGTGTTCTCATCCACATGCTTCAATACGCTGCCGATGACCTTGTCCAGCGCAATGTACTGGTTCGGGAACGCGTCCTGTCGCACGTTGTTAATCTTCGGGTTGTAGCCCACGTTGTGCGGCGCGATCGGATACAACCAGTGGCCCGTGCGGTCTTCGCACGATTGCGCCAGCCAGGTGAAATCTTTCGGGTGATTTGTTAGTAAGTAGTCAAACAGCTTGGTCTGCTCGTCGCGAATTAACTGTACCTTTTCGAGCCACTTGTCGATGAAGGCGGAAGGATTTTCCTTCAGGTCGGTAGCAGCGGGCATGCGCTCGCAGTCAATATGGAAGTCGCCCACGTTTTTGAGCAGTTCGTCCTTCATTTCGCCGGGATAAACGGGCAAGCCGCCCTCCACTTCACTGAGCTTCGGGGCGCAGAGCACGCCGTCTTCGCAATTCTTCCCGCGCGTGAGCATGCCGCTGATCATGTATCCGTTCACCGGCATGACGGGAAAGGTTGCCGGCACGTTCGCCATACCCACCGTAACGCCGCTCTTCGAAAGGAAGGACCAGATCGGCTCTTCCTTCAGCATGTTTGTGTTCGCCGTGATCCCTCCCACAACAAAGCCACTCACGCCGTGTTCTTCCGGGTTTGTGCTGGTGAATAGCGTGCTATAAACCCGTGGGCAATTGGGCGCTGATGTTGTCTTCAGCTTTCCGTGCACGCCATTCTTAATCACGCCAGCCAGGTTGGGGAGTTCGCCCTTCACCAGCAGCGGGCGGATGATATCCCATTCCATGCCGTTCACGCCGATCACTAAGACGCGAGGCTTCGGTTTGGGGGTGCTCTGGGCTGTGCTGAGGACTGGCCAGCAAAACAGCGCAACCAGCAACAGAACGACAAACCGGAGTCTTTTTGGAATCACTTTACGGATAACCTCAATTGTAGACTCCCATGATTATAGCGCCCGGTGGCTAATCAGCGATTTTGGGTGCGGACCACTCAACACGGGAGTGGAACGCTTGAACGTTGCCCAAGCCTACATGGATGGCGTGGGTTTGCACCGCCGCGCTTATCGACGGAACTGGTTGCGAGAACTGAGACTTGGAGCTAATAATTCAAGAGCGTTTCATTCCACAAACGAGAGTCCGATTGGAGTCCATTAACTGTTACTAAGGAGTCCTTAGCGCGACAATCCGCACCACCTGCATCCTTGTAAGTTCCTGAAACTTCGGATTGGGTTGCATTCGAATCTCCGCCAGTATCGATTCGGAAGTCGGAATTCGAAGTTCAAGAAAATTGGGCCCGCCTCGTTAGGGGCGGGCCTCTTAGATTCGGCGTAGGCTACGCAGTCACAGGCTCGCCGATCGACGCCCCAACTTCTTCTTCCTCTTTCGCCAGGACATGCTTCTTGGCGACCAACATATAAATCGACGGCACAATAAACAGAGTGAAAGCGGTTCCGATAATCATTCCGCTGACCAGCATGATGCCGATTGAGTTTCTAGCGCCTGCACCGGGGCCGGTGGCAAAGACGAGAGGGAAGTGGCCAAACACAGTCGCTGCCGTGGTCATCAGAATGGGCCGAAGTCGCGTGCCAGCCGCTCCTATGATGGCCTCCAGCTTAGTTCTGCCAGTCTCCTGCAAATGGTTTGCGAATTCCACAATTAGAATTCCATTCTTTGCAATCAGGCCGACGAGAGTAATCAGACCCACCTGGCTGTAAATGTTCAGCGTGGTGAATCCCAGGAACGAAAACGCCAACGCACCAGAGATCGCCAGCGGTACCGATCCGGCCAAAATGATGAACGGATCGCGGAAGCTTTCAAACTGCGCGGCCAGCACTAGATAGATTAGAACCGCCGACAGCAGGAATATGCCCAAGAATTTACTGCCCTCCACGCGCAACTGGCGGGACTCGCCCGCGTAGTCGACCGTAAAGCCTTGTGGCAATTTCTTGGCTTCGTTTTCCAGGAACGTCAGCGCCTGATCCAGCGGCACGGGAGGCGGGATCACGCCCTGAATACGCACAGCGTTGAGCTGCTGAAATTTATTCAGCGAGCGCGGCTGCGTCGTGGTCTTCAGCGTGGCAAAGGTCGAGAGAGGCACCAGCTTGTCGGCGGAGCCCTTCACGTAAATCTGCGAAAGCTGATCCGCAGTTAAACGTTCAACACGTTTTACTTGTGGAATAACTTTGTAACTGCGCCCTTGAATGCTGAAGCGATTGACGTAGTTTCCGCCCATCATTGTCGAGAGATCCTGGCCAGCCTGGCTCAGGTCTACGCCTTGTGAGCGCAGTTTATCGCGGTCGAAGACGACCTCCGTCTGGGGCTGGTCGAACTTCATGTCGGTATCAGCGAAGATAAATATCCCGCTGGCCATCGCCTTTTGCACGATCTGATTGGCCAACTGGCTGAGTTGCTCAGGTTCCGCCGCCGACATAATTACGAAGTCGACTGGGAAATTGCCACCGCCGGGCAGTGCCGGTGGAGTCAGTGGAATCACTCGGATCCCCGCAATTTTCGAAAGAGAGGCCGACGACTCCATCAGCAGTTGCTGCGTTGTTTTCTTGCGTTCGCTCCATGGCTTCGTAACCATGCCGCCGAAGCCGCCCCCCGGTGCCGTGATTTGAAAAACACTTGCGTTCTCTGGAAACGAGCGGTAGACGTCGTAAACCTCCCGCGTGAACAGGTTGGTCTGGTCCAGCGTCGAGTTGGCAGAGGACTGAATTATGCCAAAGACAACTCCTTGATCTTCGGACGGAGCCAACTCTCGTTGCGAGAACATGTAAAACGGAACCATCAACACCACAATGATGAGCCACAGCGTTAGCATCACCGGGCGATACTGCAACGTTCCCGAAAGCATCCTGAGATAGAGGGTGCGGAAGTTGTCGAAATGCCGGTTAATCATGCCAGCAAATCCGCGCTCATCCGCGCCCGCTTTCAGCAACTTAGAACTCATCATTGGCGACAAGGTCAATGCGACAACGCCGGAAACGACAACGGCTCCGGCGAGCGTGAAGGCAAATTCCTTGAATAGCGCCCCCGTCAGTCCGCCCTGAATTGCGATCGGTGTATAAACGGCCGCCAGCGTAATCGTCATCGCGATGATGGGTCCCACCAGTTCGCGCGCGGCATCCAGTGCGGCGTGGAACGGAGTCTTGCCCATACGAAGATGCCGCTCCACGTTCTCCACCATAACGATGGCGTCGTCCACCACCAGACCGACAGAAAGCACGATTGCGAGCAGGGTAAGCAGGTTGATGGTGAAGCCCGCCAGGTTCATTAGAAACACTGCGCCGATTAGAGATATCGGAATCGCCAAAACCGGAATCAAGACGGACCGGAAAGATCCCAGGAACAAGAAGATGACCACGACCACGATGAGCAGTGTCTCGCCCAGGGTGTGGAGCACTTCGTTGATGGCGTCTTGGATGTAGGCGGTAGCGTCGTAAGGAATACCGACGGTCATGCCCGTAGGCAGTTGCGACTGAATACCAGGAATGGTCTCGCGTACCTTCTTGATCACTTCGAGAGAGTTCGCGGTTGGCAACACCCAGAGGCCCATGAAGGTCGCTGTTTCGCCGTTGAAACGAACGTCGGAGTCGTAATTCTCGGCGCCCAAAACTACGTCGGCGATTTCGCCCAGGCGGACGACGACCCCATCCTTCTCCTTGACCACCAGTTGCTGAAACTCTTTCGCCGTCCGCAAGTCGGTATTGGCCACCAGGTTTACGGACACCATCGTCCCCTTGGTGCTGCCCAGAGCGGAAAGATAGTTGTTTTTCGAGAGAGCGTCGCGTACATCCGAAGGTGAGATATTCCGCGCCGCCATCTGCTCGGGTTTCAGCCAAATTCGCATTGCGAACGTGCGATTGCCCAGAATGTCGGCCCTCTGTACGCCGCTCACAGCGCTCAGTTTGGGCTGTACAACGCGTGTAAGGTAATCGGTAATCTGGTTCTGATCCAGATCCGTCGAGGAGAAGCCGATGTACATAGCCGCGAACTGGTTATCGGCGGTCTGCAGCTCAATGACCGGAGCCTGCGATTCCGGCGGAAGATCATTTTTGACCTGCGCTACCTTGGCTTGGATTTGCGTCAGCGCCGCATTCGTGTCGTAGTTCAGTTTCAGGTGCACTTTGATCGTACTCAGGCTCTGAGCGCTGGTGGATTCCATGTAGTCGATGCCATCGGCGCTGGCGATCACACGTTCCAGCGGCGTGGTGATAAAGCCGCGCACCAGATCGGCGTTGGCACCCACATAAACCGTGCTGACCTGGACCACTGAGATGTCGCTGCGCGGATATTGCCGCACACTCAGCGAACGAATCGACTGCAAACCGGCGATCAGGATCACCAGGCTCACCACCATCGAGAGGACGGGGCGTTTTACAAAAAGGTCGGTTAACTTCATACGAAAATCCTCGCTGGCCTGGTTACATTCCTAGCTTCCGTGGCTAATTGTCCTGAGGTGTGGGGTCGGGACTATTATTCGGCTGCACCTTGTTATTAATCTGAACCGGAGCGCTGTTGCGAAGTCGGAATACGCCAGCACTCACCACTTCGTCGCCCGGATTCAGCCCAGATACCACAGCCACCTGGTCGCCCTTCGCGCCGTCGATCTTCACCACTTGCTGCCGAACGCCGCGGTACGCATTGCCCTTCGGGTCTTTCAGTTCGGTCACCACGAATACTGAGTCACCATAAGGAGCGTAGCTAATTGCGGAAGCTGGCAGCGGTACCACTTCCCGCGGCTCTCCGAGAGGCATTTCGACTTCCACAAACATTCCAGGACGCAGCTTGTTTCCAGGATTTTCCAGCGTGGCCTGGACCTGAATGTTGCGAGTCTTCTCGTCTACCACCGAATCCAGCGCTGTGATGTGACCATTGAGCGCGATACCAGTGCCGTTGTTCGTCACGCGCACTGCGCGGCCACGAGTCATCTGCGGCGCAGATTGCTGCGGAATTCCAAAATTCGCGTAAATCGGGTTCAGAGCTTGCAGGGAAACGATAGCCGCACCAGCCGCCAGATATTGGCCTAGGTTGGCTTGACGAAGTCCAAGTACTCCGGAAAATGGCGCGCGAATCGTCTTGCGGGCGATGGCGGCGCGAATTTCGCCAACTTGCGCTTCGGTGGCTTTTTGATTGGCGGTCGCAGTATCGTACTCGGATCGGGCGGTTACACCTTCCTTTACAAGCTGTTCCAAGCGACCGTAGTTGATCTTCGCCAGATCGCGCTGGGCTTCAACGTTCGCCAATTGCGCGCGTTCCTGCCTTGTATCCAGTTCCACCAGTACATCTCCCTGCTTAACCCATTGCCCGGATTCGAAGTGAATCTTGTCCACTGTGCCGGGAAGATCCGCGCTCACCGTCACGCCATGAATGGCCTCCGCCGTTCCCACTACCGTCAACGTTGAGGGCCAAGTTTCCTTCCTCGCAATCACGGTGGTCACGCTGGTTGGAGGAGGCG
>JAYVEP010000051.1:0-15500 GCA_043749225.1 Acidobacteriaceae bacterium | reverse complement strand
ATCACTGACGTGAAGCCGCCGCCCGTAGTTACCCTGGAAAGCATAGGCATTGCCGATATTAACTCGGTTGTCGGTAAACGGTGGAGGCAGCGACGGAGACTTAATGGCATGCCCTCGTGCGAGATCTCTTTCAAAAAGAATTGCCAATTCGTTCTTTTTGTCCCAGTCGGCCGTCTGCGCGCAGATCCCTGCCGCTGCGGCAACCAAGAATAAACCTATAAACAACAAGCGTCCTTTGCGGGACATGTCCGCCTCCTCAACCTTAGGGCGTGGGATATTGTTACACTGCTTTGTTCTTAAGGTTAGCACGGCCATCCTTCCGGAGCGAACCGCTATTAGGACTGCTGGGAGGTACTTAAGTGATACCGGGGAATGCCCTTTCTTTCTACCGAGCCTCAGGTGGAAACCCCATGCTGTAACTTTAGGCGCTAGCCAGCAATCTCATCGTCACAACGTCGCGAGTGGAATGTGGACCGCGAGTTGTAGAATAGAGACACAGGAGCAAATCCGACGTGAACTTTAAGAACCTATTTCTTTGCTGTGCCCTTTCCTTTATTAGTCTGCCGGGGTTCGCCCAGAGGGCTGACGTTGAAACCGGTGAGAAGAATGAAATCGGACTCATTATCGGTGTAACCGCTACTCCCAGCCGAGAGCTCAAACCTGGCAGCGTTTCGCCCGGAGACGACCCGAACCTGACATCTAAGGCAAGTCTAGCCCTGGGAGTCGATTATGACCGCCGCATCGTTTCCACGGACTGGGTAACCATCTATGGCGGAGGCGACTTCCTGGCCTCACCCTTCGATGTGAAGCTCAGTCAGCCGCCGGTCAACGTAAGCCCGCAGTATGCCTACCTGTTCGTTACCGGACACGTGAAAGCGAAGTTTTACTCCGACAGCAAGCTCTCGCCTTGGCTGAGCGTTGGCGGAGGCTACGCGAACTTCCGGGAGAAGCCTCCTACCGCGACCTTGACCCCCTTCACCCAAGGAACGGGCCGCGCCACGATCGAATTGGGCGCAGGCTTCGACACGCAGCCCGTGACGCATATCGCAGGCCTCCCCATCGCTTTTCGGGTCGAAGTGCGCGATTTCTACTCCGGAGTGCCGAACTACGGGCAGGACCTTATCAAAAGCAAGCAACACAATGTAATCCTGGGTGGCGGGCTAGTCGTGCGGTTTTGACCCTGCGAGAATCACGTAGGCCCAGGCGCCTCGCCTGGGAGCTCTTAGGCGCACGCCAGAGAATGCTAAACTGGAGGGGTTGATGCCCTCCACGACTGTCCTATCGCCCACGCCTGCTCTCCCCTCCACGAAACACCAAAAGGTGGGGTTCGTCAGCTTGGGCTGCGCCAAGAACCTGGTCGACAGCGAGGTTATGATGGGCCTGCTGGCCCGCGCCGGAGCAGAACTCACGTCGGATGCCGCCGACGCCGATGTCATAGTAGTTAATACCTGCGCTTTTATCGAGAGCGCCCAGCAGGAATCCGTCAATACGATCCTGGAAATGGCTCGCCACAAGACGGAAGGCCGCGCCCAGAAGCTGATTGTGGCTGGCTGCCTGGTCGAACGCTATCGCAACGAAATCCAGAAAGATATTCCGGAAGTGGATGCGGTCGTGGGCACGGGCGAACTGGAAGCAATTCTGGCGGCCGCTGGGATCGTGCCGCGGATGCCGCAGGTTGCAACCAGCGATTCGCCGTTCGTGATTCTTACGAGCCGGGCCGAGGGCGACGCGCGGGCTGCGCAAGGACGATTTTCACGCGGCGAGTGGGACGGCGCCGTTGCCGATCTGCCCAACTATCTTTACGACGAAACGACTCCGCGTTTGCTGGCCACTCCGAAATACTCCGCGTACATCAAGATTGCGGAAGGTTGCGATCATCCTTGTGCGTTTTGCATTATTCCTCAGTTGCGCGGGCAATTTCGCTCAAGGCGGTTCGAGTCTGTTATTGCGGAAGCGGAACGGCTGGTGGCGAGTGGCGTGCGCGAGATTACTTTGATCGGCCAGGATACGACTTGCTACGGTGAAGATCTCGGACTCAAGGATGGCTTGGCGCTGCTGCTGGAACGTCTGGCGAAGATTCCAGACGTCCGATGGGTGCGTTTCTTGTATGCGTATCCCAACAAAGTCACGACGCGCCTGCTGGAAGCAATCGCATCGAGCGAGAAGATTTGTTCTTACATGGATGTGCCGCTGCAGCACGCTGCGCCGGAAGTGCTCAAGCTGATGAAGCGCGGCGCAGGCGCGGATATATTTCTCAAATCTATCGCGAAGATGCGGCGCATCGTCCCGGACATTACACTGCGCACGACGTTCATCGTCGGCTTCCCCGGCGAAACGGAACGCAATTTTGAGGAACTCTGCGAATTCGTGAAGGCCGCCGAATTCGACTGGCTCGGGGCGTTTGGCTATTCCGACCAGGAAGGCGCGAAAGCTTACGCGCTCGAAGGCAAACTGCCCGGCCGCGAAATTGAGCGTCGACGAAAACATCTGATGCAGATTCAAAAACAGATCAGCAAAAAGAAAAAGAAAGCTCTCGTCGGAAAAGAATTTGAGTTATTACTCGAAGGCCCGTCCGAAGAGACTGACTTGTTGTGGCAGGGCCGCACCGCGATGCACGCTCCCGAAATCGACGGCACAGTTCTTGTCAACGACGCACCCGACAGCATCGAGCTACGCGCGGGCGATTTTCATCGCTGCCGAGTGACCAAAACTCACGACTACGATTTGCAGGTATCAATTCTCTGAACCAGCCTCTGATTCGCGAGGGATGCACCATGCCAAATAGCCGCATCAATCTGAAATGCCCGACGTGCAAGAAGGCGATCGTCAAAAGCACCGATCCCGACTTCCCTTTTTGCAGTGACCGCTGCCGCCTGATTGATCTCGGAAAATGGGCTAGCGGAGGCTACGTGATCTCCGAACCGCTGCAGGACACCGAAGACTTGGTCCGGGATGACGAACGAGAAAACTAACGCAGCCCCTCTGTGGGCTCGGCTAACCGCCACATTTTTTGGCACTGGATATCTTCGCCCCGGCCCGGGTTCCTGGGGATCGGCTGCGACCGTGCTGCTCTGGTGGCTGGTGGCCCGAAATATTGCTGGCGCGCAGCAGGCCTATGTTTGTGCGGCTCTCGCGCTGGTCGCTGTGGCCATCGGCATCCCCGCAGCCACGCTTGTAGCGCGGGCTTTCGGCAAGGAAGATCCGCAATTCGTCGTCATCGACGAAACTGCTGGCCAACTTATCACCTTGATCGCAGCACCTCTTACGTGGAAATGCCTGCTTGCGGGCTTTATACTTTTTAGAGCGTTCGATATCGTCAAGCCGCCGCCGATCCGCCTACTGGAATGTTTGCCGGAAGGCACAGGAATTGTGATTGATGATGTTGGAGCTGGGCTGTACGCCCTTGTGGTGATGCAGTTGCTCTTGCATTTCGGTGTACTTCGGTAACGCGTTTCTGAAATTTTGTGATGTACGAAAAGAAGGCCCATGAAAGACCCTGCTACATCGCTGACCAGTTCGAACGGCTCGCCGCACCTGGATTCGGTAATGCCGCGATGCGCGCTGCCCGGTGGCGAGGTGCGCTTTCGCGGCAAGAATCTGCGCCCACCGGAACTCAAGCGTCCTAGCGTACAGTTTGGACCGGTGGCGGGCCCCGTCGTCATTGGCTCCGACGATTTCGTCATCGCCCGCGTGCCTGAAGGTGCCTTGTCGGGCCCCGCCGTGATCTCTACCAATGGACATATGAGCAACCCGTTGGATGTTCGAGTATCTGTTTCAATTTCAGAAGGACTGCATCCGGTCGGCAGCCCGGCCCTGGATGCGGAGGGTAACATCTACGCCACATTTTCCGGCTCCCGCGGAGAACAGGTTCCCGTCGCCGTGTTTAAAATTGACACCAGTTACAATGTGAGACCATTCGTCGGCGACTTGATGAATGCCACAGGAATCGCCTTCGATCGCCAGGGCGAGATGTACGTCTCCTCGCGCCACGAAGGCACTGTGTACCGTGTAGCGCGCAACGGCGCCATGTCTACCTTTGCCGAGGGCATGGGAGTGGCTACCGGGATCGCGTTTGATCGCGACCAGAATCTTTTCGTCGGCGACCGCAGCGGAACGATTTTCAAGATCGCTCCCGACCGCCAGATTTTCGTCCACACCACGCTCGAGCCGAGCATGGCCGCTTATCACCTCGCCGTCGGACCGAGCGGCGATTTGTTTGTTTGCGGCCCAACTACTTCCAGCTTCGATTGCGTCTATCGCGTGGATTCCCACGGAGACGTCGCGGTTTATTACCGCGGCCTGGGTCGTCCGCAAGGCCTTGCCTTCGATGTGGACGGCAACCTTTACGTTGCCGCGTCTCTTCGTGGGCATCGCGGCATTGTGAAAATCACTCCGCATCAGGATGCTTCGCTGGAAGTCTCCGGACAAGGAATCGTTGGATTGGCCTTCGCGCCGGGCAGGTCAGTCGTTTTGGCCACTGGTGACGCCGTGCATCGGCTCTCATGGGATATTGCCGGGCTTCCCTTGCCACCTGCATAAACTAGATATTCCTGGATTTGATTCCTCGAAAAACAACCAGCATTTATCATTGCCTTAGCGTGACTGGTCCTCATCATGAATGCTGAAATCATCGCTATCGGGTCCGAGTTACTGACTCCCTTTCGCACGGATACCAACTCGCTCTATCTCACGGAAAAGCTGAATCAGTTGGGCGTGGAAGTCGCTTTCAAAACCATTGTTGGCGACAACCGTGAGCACCTTGTTTCCACTGCAAAACTTGCGCTCTCGCGGTCCGACATGGTGATTTTCATGGGCGGACTCGGGCCGACTGAGGACGACTTGACGAGAGAATCGGTGGCTGAGGCGATGGGCCTGCAGCTGCATCGCGATCCTGAGATCGTGAATGACCTCGAAGCTTGGTTTGCAAAACGAAACTCAAAGATGTCCGCCAACAACGCGAAACAGGGGGACGTCATCTCTGGTGCTGTGGTGTTGCAAAATCCCAAAGGCACCGCGCCTGGGCAATGGATCGCCGGAAAATACGGTGGTCGCGAGAAAATCGTAATCCTGCTGCCCGGGCCTCCCCACGAACTGAAGAACATGTTCGACCAAGAGTGCGCGGAACGCCTGCGGGCAAAGCTTCCTCCGCTGTTTATTGCAACACGCGTTTTGAAAGTGGCCATGATGGGCGAGTCGGCGTGTGATGCCCGCGTGGCGCCGATCTATCAGGAATACGCAGACGTGCATACAACAATTCTGGCTGGCGCTGGTGAAATCGAATTGCACTTACGAGCGCGTTGCGACGATCTCGACGAGGCACAGCTGCGCGTGGACGATCTAGCGGGCGAGTTGGAAGACGAACTCGACGTCAGCGTGTTTTCCACCAACGGTGAATCTCTTGAACAAATCGCGGGCTACTACTTGCAGATGCGTGGCGCGACGGTTGCCGTGGCGGAATCCTGCACAGGTGGCTTGGTCGCGGAACGCCTTACGTCGGTGCCCGGAAGCTCCAGATATTTTGTCGGCGGCATGGTTGTTTACTCGAACGAGCTGAAGGCAAAGCTAGCAGACGTGCCTCCGTTGCTGATTGAGCAATACGGCGCAGTCAGTCGCGAGGTGGCTGCTGCTCTCGCGGAAGGGGTACGCGACCGCTGCAATGCAACCATCGGAATCGGCATCACCGGAGTGGCTGGTCCAACGGGAGGCTCGCCGGAAAAGCCCGTGGGACTGGTGTTCCACGCCATCGCGGACGAAGATGGTACCGACGTTGTCGAGCGTCACTATCCGGGAGACCGCCAGCGCGTCCGCCGCTTCGCCTCGCAGCAGGCGCTGGATATGATTCGTAGAAAATTGATGTAGGAGTTAGTTGCGAGTACCGGGTGGCGAGTCAACGCCCTGAAGTTTACTCGGAACACGCAACTCGGTACTCGATAATTAGAATTCACCATGCGCCTTTTTGTTGCTCTCGATCTCGAAACATCCGTCCGTGAACGGATCGCGCTCTTCCTTCGCGGCGTAGAAGGTTTTGCGCCTGAAGTTCGCTGGGCGAAACCGGAGTCGCTCCACATCACCCTCAAGTTTATCGGCGAGCAATCCGTCGAAAATCTGCCCCGGATACAGCAAGCGCTCGCAGCAATTGCAAGCGAGACCATTCGTCTAACGTTCCGCGGCTATGGATTCTTTCCATCGAACACTGCTCCTCGCGTCTTCTGGGTTGGAATTGAGTCTTCCCCAGCATTACCGGCACTCGCGGCAGAGGTTGATTCCGTTCTATCTCCGCTGGGCATTCCGCCCGAGACGCACGCATTCACTCCGCATCTGACGTTAGCGCGCAGCGGTTCCGCACGCCGCGCAACCGCAAGGAAGATCAACCGAATCTGCGATTCGCGGAGTTGCAAAAACGACTGACAGCAATGCCGGCACTCGACTTCGGTACAATGACGGCGCACGAGTTTTTCCTTTACGAGAGCAAGCTGTCGCCCCAAGGCTCGCAGTACAGGAAGATTTGCAACTTCGCAGTGCGACGAACTTGATTTAGAACAACCTTCATGCCCCTGCTTCTTACCGCAATCGTGAGCTATCTGCTAGGCTCGATACCTTTCGGCTACGTCCTCGTACGGCTTTTTCACCACAGGGATATTCGCGAGACGGGCAGCGGCAACATTGGCGCTACTAACGTCGCACGAACTTCCCCAGCGCTAGGTGCGGCAACTCTTTTGCTGGACGCGCTGAAAGGCTTTGCCGCGGCGGCTCTGGCCCGGCACTTCCATCCTGAAGCGCCAGCACTTTTTGTGGCTGCGGCGGCGTTGTTTGCGATCGTCGGACACATGTTCCCGGTCTGGTTAGGATTCCGCGGCGGCAAAGGTGTGGCTACTGCGCTAGGGTCATTTTTGTGTGTCGCGCCAAAATCCGTGCTGGTTATGCTGGCAATTTTTGTGATTCTGGTCGCGGCGTTCCGCTACATTTCGCTGGGGTCGATTGTCGCGGCATTTTGCTTCCCTTTTCTCGTTTGGCAAATGGAACACCCCGGACGTGGTCCCATTGGGCTGATGACAATTGCCTGCGCACTCATCATTATTCGGCACCATGAAAACATAGGACGACTTGTGCATGGCAATGAAAGTCCGTTACGGTTGGGCCGCCAATGAGTCGGATTGCGATCATCGGCGCAGGCGCGTGGGGAACGGCTCTCTCTATCGTCCTCGGACGTAAGGGACAACACGCCGTCCAACTCTGGGCGCACGAACGCGAAGTCGTCGATTCAATCACCGCCGTTCGGGAGAACTCTCTCTATTTCGCCGGCCTTAAACTTCCGTCGAGCGTCACCGCCACCCACGATTACGCGGAGGCCCTCGCGGGCGCGGATATTGTCGTAAGCGTCATGCCCTCGCACCATTGCCGCGCGGTATTCCAGATAATTCACGCCTACCTTACCCCGCAGATGCTACTGGTCAGCGCCACGAAAGGCATCGAGAACACAAGCCATATGCGCATGACGGAAATCATCCGCAGCGTGATTCAAGAGGCCAAAGGGTTTTCTCCCAGAGTCGGCGCGCTGAGCGGCCCGTCGTTTGCCCACGAGGTCGGCCGTGGCGACCCCACCGCTATCACAATCGCCTCCCAAGATGCCGAACTGGCGCAAATCATTCAGCGCGAATTCAGCGACTCAGCCTTCCGTGTCTACACCAACGATGACGTCGTCGGAGTCGAACTTGGTGGTGCGCTGAAAAACGTAATTGCAATCGCCGCAGGAATTTGTGCTGGCCTGGAGCTCGGCCATAATTCCGTCGCCGCGCTAATCACGAGGGGTCTGGCTGAAATTACACGTCTGGCCGTCGCGTGCGGAGGACGGCCGGAAACGCTGGCTGGATTAGCTGGACTCGGCGACCTGGTCCTCACTTGCACCGGGTCCCGCTCTCGCAACCGCAGCGTGGGGGTAGAACTGGGACGTGGACGCAAGCTACCGGAAATCATCGCAGCCATGCATGGAACCGTCGCAGAAGGCGTGTTCACAACCGAAGCCGCGGTCGGACTAGCCCGACTCCACAATGTAGACATTCCAATTACACAACAGATGTTTGAAATCCTACAGAACGGCAAATCGCCCAAAGCTGCAATTCAGGATTTGATGACCCGGCGCGCCAAAAGCGAATTGGAACTGACTCGCGACGGGAGCTAGCCTTATCCGAGAACGTTCCCGGCAGGCTCGTAAACCACTTCGAAACGCTCCGCATCCCCCGCGCAATCCCAAGACTCCCACACCGCCGCGAACTCACAATCCTTCAAATCCGTCGCGATCTCCGCCTATCCCAACAGTTCTAAACTTTCGTAACCTAAAACAAGAAATGTCACTCGTGCCGCTAAGAGCCCGCAGGGTTAAACTCAATGTAAGATCACAAGGTACGCCGCTGCCCTCCCTCAGGCGAACCTCACGAACCCTATTGAGCGCACCTTTACCGACGCCCGCGCGGTTGCCGATCCTTTGGGTCATCCTCGGCGTGCTGCTCACAATCAGCGTGGTGCCGATCTATTTTTACTCGACGCGCCTCGAAGCCATCAACCGTGATCGCCTGAAGACGAACGAAATGTTGTTGCAGAACACGGTCACGCGTTCACTCGCGGAAGATATAGCGCAGCGCAACAATTCGATGCATATGATGCTCTCGAATTTGTCCTACGCCGTACAGGTGACCAGCGGTGGCGACATCTCCGCCCAAAGCGTCGAGCGGCCAGAATTGCGCGCTCTGCTTGAAAATTTCGTTTCTTCGGCAGACGACCTCGCCTACGCAACGCTGCTGAATTCCGAAGCCAAAGGCATTTCCGCCGGGCGCATCCTACCCGACGCATTCCTACAGCGTGAACTCGAACGAGCCTTCTCCGCTGCGCGAGAGAATCGCGCCTACACAGGGCAAGCGCTCACACTAGGAAGTGGTCGCGAAGCCCGCACTGTAATTTTGGTATCCACGCCGGTCATCGCCTCAGGAAGGTTTCTTGGCATGATCGCGTGCGTAGAGGATTTGAACTTTCTCATGCGCCGTCTGCGCGATTCCAGCAATGGCGGCTTAATGACCTACGTTGTTGATGGCCAAGGCCGCCTCGTCGCAGCGTCAACCTCCGATTTCGCCACCGGACAAGACATGACCGGCATGGAAATCGTCCGCAACTTCGTTGCCGCCGGAGGAAAAGCTCAGCTGGTCGAGACCAAAGAATTCACCGTCAAGTCTGGAAAGAACAACGTCGAGACCCTCGGTACTTATAGCCCGGTGAGTTCTCTCGACTGGGCCGTCATCGGCCAAAAGCCGCAGCGCGAAGCGTATCGCGGAGTTTACGACATGCAGCGCGCGGCCCGCTTCTTCGCCATTCTTGCCGTCTTGCTGAGTATAGGCGTTAGCATTTTTGCCGCACGCCGCATTTCAAGCCCGCTGCGCACTCTCGCCGAAACCAGCCGCGCCATCGCTCGTGGAGATTTTTCGCAACGCATTCACATAAAGAGCCACACGGAAATCGGGGAGCTCGCACAAACCTTCAACGTCATGTCCGACGAGCTCGAACATTTCGTCCAAGACTTGCGTCACGCGGCCGACGAAAATCGCGACCTCTTCCTGAATTCAATTCAGATGCTCGCCGGAGCAGTCGACGAAAAGGACCCCTACACTCGAGGCCACTCCGACCGCGTTACCCGCTACTCGGTCATGATTGCCCGTGAACTTGGCCTCCCGGAAACCTACGTCGAGACCGTCCGCATCTCGGCTCAACTTCACGACGTGGGCAAGATTGGTATCGAAGATCGCATCCTCAAGAAGCCCGGCGCCCTCACCGCTGAAGAATTCGAAATCATGAAGACGCACACCACCAAGGGTGCCAACATTCTGCGCGGCGTGCCCCAGCTCGCGGAAATGTTGCCGGGAATCGAACTGCATCACGAATCGCTCGATGGCTGCGGTTATCCGCGTGGCCTCAAAGGTGACGAAATTCCGCTATTGCCCCGCATCATTGCCGTCGCCGACACTTTCGACGCCGTCACCACCAACCGTCCTTACCAGCAAGCCCACGAGCCAGTCGATGCGTTGCAGATTCTTCACAAGCTCGCAGGTAAGCGGCTTGACCCCAAGGCAGTCGAAGCCTTTACTGCCGTGTTCGAGCGCGGAGAAATCCGCGTCCCGCGTAAAGTCACGGTCGCTACTCCTGTCGCTTCTCCATCTCCAGTAGCCGCTGCAATCAGTGCGCCTGATGCCGACAATATTGCAGCCGCTGTGGAAGCATCACGAATCTAGCCGCCTTTCTCCCGAAATTCCGTAACCCGGTCCAGAGCCCTCATCCTTCCTCCCGCTATAATCGCTAGAGGTCATTTTTTGCATGTTTCGTAGCCTATTTGGCGGTAGCGACAAGCCCGACGAGCAAGAAAAGAAGCCTGGCTTTTTCGAGCGGATGAAGCAGGCCGTCACGCGCACGCGCGAAAGCCTTTCGGAAAAGATTGAAGCCGCCGTCGTCTTCACCAAAGAGATTGATCGCGATACCCTCGACTCCCTGGAAGCCACGCTCCTTAGCGCCGACCTCGGCAACACGACTACGCAGGAAGTCCTGAAGACTCTCCGTGAGAAGGCCGACCGTAAACAAATTCAGGACAGCGCTGAGCTCAAGCGACTCTTGAAAGAACAGCTCTACACTATCTTGACCCGCAACGGAAACCCGCCTGCTACCCGCGTCGAAGGCGTGCCCGAAGTGATTCTCGTCGTCGGCGTGAATGGCACCGGCAAGACAACCACCATCGGCAAACTGGCACACGTGTTGCGCGCCGACGGCAAGTCCGTCCTGCTCTGCGCCGCCGATACCTTCCGAGCCGCCGCCATCGAGCAACTCGAAGTCTGGGGACAGCGCAGCGACACCGAAGTCATCAAAACGAAACAAGGTGGCGATCCCGCTGCCGTTTTGTACGACGCTCTGCAAGCCGCGCAGTCTCGCAAAATGGATTACGTAATCGTCGATACCGCCGGCCGCCTGCACACGAAAACGAACCTCATGGCCGAGCTGGACAAGATGCGACGTACCGCGCAACGCATTATCCCCAGCGCTCCGCATGAAGTTCTGCTCGTGATGGATGCCACAACCGGCCAAAACGGCCTGCAGCAAGCGCGTCAGTTTACCGATTCCTCCGGCGTGACAGGCATCGTCCTCACCAAGTTGGATGGCACAGCGAAGGGCGGCGTTGTCGTCGCCATCGCTCGCGAACTAGGACTCCCGGTACGCTATGTAGGAGTGGGCGAAAAAATTGGAGACCTGTTACCGTTCGATCCGAGAGCTTTTGTGGATTCCCTGTTCGAGTAAATAGATGTAGAGCGGACTCTCTTGTCCGCTGCTTTTGACTTTGCTTGTGTATGGCGAACATTCTTGTTCGCCGCTTTTGACTTGGCTCGTGTGGCGACGGAGCTTGCTCCGTTATACGGAGGCAGCCGCCTCCGTCGCTTTTGATCCGTATCAGGGCACGGCTTGAAGCCGTGCCAAAATGGCACCGTAAAATATAGGGCTTTTGCCCCCGAGGCCAGAGTTTCTTCAACCAAGACGATGAACATGAAATATTCTGACTTCAGAATACGTGCAACCATCGTCTTCGCCCTGCATTTCCTGTTTCAGTTCCTCGCTTGGGCCGTCGCGGACTCACCAGACGGCACGAACATTCCCTGGAGAATCCTCTCCTTCCCGCTCTTTTACGCACTAAACTCCTGGGCAACGTTGTATTTTTGGATGGTAGGAGTTCTCAATAGCATGTCTTGGGCGATACTCTTGAGTCTAGCCACTAGCCCTCTTCTCCGTCGAAGGGAGACTCACTGACTCACGAAGCAAAAGACGAACACTTCCTCCAGCGCGCACTCGAACTAGCGCGTCACGGCATCGCCCTGACTTCGCCCAACCCTTGCGTCGGCGCTGTGATTGTCGCACCGGACGGCACGGTTGCAGGCGAAGGTTCCCACACCTACGAAAACAAGAAGCACGCCGAGATTCTCGCATTAGAACGTGCGGGCAACCACGCGCGCGGCGCCACCCTCTATCTCAACCTCGAACCTTGCTCGCACCAGGGACGCACCGGCCCCTGTGCCGACGCGGTAATCGCTGCGGGCATTCGCCGCGTTGCCTGTTCCATGGAGGACCCTAACCCGCAAATCGCGGGCCAGGGCTTCGCAAAGCTGCGCGCAGCTGGCATTGAAGTCCAAGTCGGCTTACTCCAAGTCGAAGCCCGCAAACTCAACGAGGCTTTCGCGAAATACATTCGCCACAAAACGCCAGTCGTTTTATTGAAGTCTGCCATGACGCTGGATGGAAAAATTGCAACAGCGCCAAACACCTCGCCCAGCAATGCTTTCAGCGGCTCCACCCGCATCAACTGGATCACCGGAGAAATCGCCCGCGCTCACGTGCAGAAACTCCGCCACCAGTGCGACGCGATTCTCACCGGCATTGGTACGATTCTAGCGGATGACCCTCTACTCACCGACCGCACCAGCCACCCTCGTCGCCGCCCGCTCCTGCGCGTGATTCTAGATTCGCACTTGCGACTCCCCTTCGATTCGCAAATAACGCGGACCGCTAAAGACGACGTCCTGGTCTTCTGCGCTTCAAAAGATTACGAACGCCGTCAACAACTGGAACATCTCGGAGTACTCATCGAACAGGTTCCAGAATCCTCAGCCGGCCATTTGAGCTTGGGAGCAATTCTGCGACGCCTGGGAGAACTAGAAATCACCAGCCTGATCATCGAAGGTGGCTCGCACCTCAACACCGCAGCGCTCGACGACGGCATCGTCGACAAAGTCATGCTGTACTTCGCGCCGAAGATATTCGGGCAGGCCGCGGTTCCCTTCACCGCCGCTCTGAAAGGGCCGCTGTCCCTAAGCCACACAGCGACGCACCGCTTCGGCGAGGACTTCGCCGTCGAAGGCTACCTGAAAGATCCCTACGGCGAATAAGGAATTCACCCGAAGGCAAAACACCGCATAAAGTTTGTGATTCCGAACAGCTCCATCGTGAGGAATCTGCTTTTGCTTTCCATCATTTATCCTAGACTCATGTTCACCGGAATCATCGAAGCAGTCGGCCACATAACCCGCATCTCGACAAAAGCAGAGAACCGCCGCATCCAAATCGAGGCCGCTCAACTCCCCAGGCAGCTCAAAACAGGCGCCAGCATCTCCGTTAGCGGCGTCTGCCTCACCGCTCTCGACATCACTGCAAACTCTTTCCACGCCGATCTCGCTCCAGAAACTTGGGCGCGCACATCATTTTCGCGATTGAAATCCGGGGCGCTCGTCAACCTCGAACTCCCTATGCCCGCCAACGGACGCTTCGACGGACACATCGTGCAAGGCCACGTCGACGGCATCGGCCAACTCAAAGCCTTCGACCGCATCCCAGATTCCGACAACTGGTGGCTCACCCTCGAACTACCCGCCGAGTTGGAAAAGTACGTGGTCCACAAAGGTTCGATTGCCATCGAAGGCATCAGCCTGACGGTCGCCAAACTCGAGGAGCGCAACTGCTCAGTCGCAATCATCCCGCACACAGTCGAAATGACGAATCTGAAATCGCTGAAGCCAGGCGACCCACTCAACCTGGAAATGGATGTAATTGCGAAATACCTAGAAAAGATGATGCGCGGCACGGCATCGAAGAGCACGCTCACAGTAGAAAAACTAGTAGGCGAAGGATTCTAAGCACGCGTAGCGCTGGCTTCCCGCTGGCAGTCGCGGCGGCATCTTGCCCGCGCAGGAAGGAGACGACCCGCCGGAACGGAGCGCTACAAAATTCACAGCGTTCTTCAGGACTCGCCACTCGCAACTTCCCTCAATCCGCCACAATCTTCAACTCATCCAATTCCAAAAATTCCTGCACAATCGGCTCCTGCGACTCCTCCAACTCATGCACAGTCCCAATAAAAATAGCCTTCGCCTCATGCAGAAAAATCACTCGGTCCGCCAGCTTCTTGGCCAGCCGCATATCATGCGTCACAACCACGCTGGTCAGCTTCAGCTGAATATTCAGCCGCTTGATCAAATCGCCGAGCAACTGCGCCATCAGCGGATCGACCATCGTCGTTGGTTCGTCGTAAAGAATGCATTCCGGCTCCGCCGCCAGCGCTCGCGCAATCGCCACCGACCGCTTCATCCCCGTCGAAAGATCGGAGGGCAGCAGATCCCGCATCGCCTTCACTCCCACCATATCCAGCAAGCCGTCAACCACCTGATAAATCTGCTCTTCCCCCAAAATCCTCTTCTCGCGCAGCGCAAACGCCACGTTCTCTCCCACGGTCATGGAATCGAACAGCGCGCCGTTCTGGAACACCATGGTCAACTTCCGGCGAATAACTTCGAGCTCCTCCGGATTAAAGTCGGTAATGTCCTGATACGCGACAATCACTCTTCCAGAATCCGGTTTCAAAAATCCCATCATGTGTTGCAAGGCCACGCTTTTGCCGACGCCGCTGCGTCCAAGAATGCAAACCGTCTCTCCCGCTTGCACCTCAAAACTCACATGGTCCAGCACATTGTTCGTGCCAAACGATTTCGAAACCTCACGAAACTCGATGTAAGGGCCCAGATTCGGTTCAGTCATGCACTTCCAGTCTAGCGTCGATCATGTGGCGCGGACACTCTTGTCCGCGAGGTCTTGCTTTTGCCGTTGCTTTTGCCGTTGCTTTTGCCGTTGCCCTTGCCGCTGCCCTTGCTTTTGCCCTTGCTTTTGCCCTTGCCCTTGCTTTTGCTTTTGCTTTTGCCGTTGCCCTTGCCCCTGCTTTTGCTTTTGCTTTTGCCGTTGCTTCCACCGTTTGGCCGAACTTCCTCTGTGAACTCTGTGCTCTCTGTGGTTAAAATCTGTAGACGTGAACTCAAACCAAATCCTCAAGCGTGTTAACGTTCCGAAACATCCCGATCGCAAACCCTGCTCGTTCCAATTCCACCACATCAATCACGCGCGGCGCGGACTTTTCCACCAACCCATGCACCGCATTCCGCCCTTCCCGCAAAGCCGCCTCCGCAACCTCACCAAACCCCTTCCGATAAACCGCGCAAAGAGGCTGCCACCCATCCAACGTCCGAGGCAACGTCACCGGAGCCGTTGACGCTTGCGCCTTCTCCACCAAATAACACAGAAATTCCACGGAAACATACGGCAAATCCACCGCCAAAATAAGACTCAGCTCGCTGACCGAACTGGTCAAAGCCGCATGAATCCCACCCAGCGGACCACAGTCCGCGTAAACATCCTCCACCACCCGCCCAAAGCTCTCGAACTTCTCCCAGGTCCCAACAATCTCCACATCCGGCGTCACTTGACCCAACGTGTCCAACGCCCTCTGCAGTAGCGTCCGGCCCCCCAGCTCGACAAACGCCTTGTCCGAGCCCATCCGAACGCTCTTCCCGCCCGCCAGAACAAACCCCGTGATCGTCTCCATCGCCCCGCTACCTATCGCCTATAGAACGATGGTAACCTACCCAACCTGCCTCCAATGG
>JAYVEP010000050.1:0-6032 GCA_043749225.1 Acidobacteriaceae bacterium | reverse complement strand
TCCCCCCGCAACAAATGCCATGCCTCCCGATATTCCACCCACTTCTGTCGCTTACTCTCCGGAGTAATGTGAAACGTGCACATCGGCCCCCGCCGCGTTCGCAAACTCGCCTGCGGCACAATGTACCACTGCTCGATCGGAATCAAATACACCGCCAGAAAATCAATCTCCCCCTCCGCATACGGCTGCCGTTTCGGACCCATCACATTCAAACTGTACGACTCCCCTCGCCGTCGGTACAAAGTTGATTTCACCTGCACCCGAAAATGCCGACGCCCATACTCCACCCCAACGTCATACCGCGCCGACCCGCTAAACGGCCGTGAAACCAACAACCCCTCCTGCGCCGCCCGCGTCATAAAACAAAGCTCCGCCCAATCCCCACGATCCCGACACTCCAAAAGTCGCCCCGCCTCAATCTTCATCACACTTGCTCCTTTCTTCATGAAATAAAAACGCCGCAAATCCGCCAAAGAGAAATGGGCCGGGATGCGAGAAACGCACCACGACCCACTCAAAATTCCCGAATTATGCCTATATATCCAGTATACCAACCCAGAGGGGGGTACTCCGCCATTATTTCGCCATCTATTTCATGATTGGAATCAGCGAGTTACGGGGAATTCAGCCTTCTAGGGGGCTTGACAAGATTTTAAGCGAAGCTAGCGGCGTGACGGCAATTGGGCACGAATTGAGGTCAGCGCTCGATCCGCGGGAAGGGCACGACTTCAGTCGTGCCACCAAAGCCCAAAAAAAATCGGCTTCAGCCGCTGCGTGCGAGAGTTCGGGAGAGCCAGCATTCCTATCCGCCGCAGTTGGACCTGATCATGGAGGGCGAGCATTCCTGCTCGCCGCTCTTAGCTGACGAGGGAAGAGAGCCTTGATCGAACAAGCTTGTCATTCCGAAACGCAGTGAGGAATCTGCTCTCCCGTACCCAACCAGAACTCCCAACCACAAACCACTCTACGGGAAGGGCACGACTTCAGTCGTGCCACAAACCCCCAAGAAGATCCGGCTTTAGCCGCTGAGGGACCATCACCGCCGCGCTCCAAGGAAAATCAAGCGCGGATAGCGCCCACGAGATTTCGAACTCCCACCCTCCGCAAAGTACGCGAAGGATAGGCCACCCTTTGTGTTGATCGTGTCTAGGAGATCAAGAACCGACGTGTCGGCCACCCGCCGTTGGGCTTCGTCGTGTAGGGCGAGCATTCCTGCTCGCCGCTTTTAACTCGACCAATCGCCCTCTCTGCAAAATTGTCATTCCGAAACGCAGTGAGGAATCTGCTCTCCCGTACCCAAACCAGAACTCCCACCACCACCGCTTGACGGGAAGGGCACGACTTCAGTTGTGCCACAAAGCCTCAAAAAAATACGGCTTTAGCCGCTGAGGGAGCATCACCGCCGCACTCCGAGGATAATAAAGCGCGGATAGCGCACTCGAGATTTCGAACTCCCACCCTTCGCAAAGTACGCGAAGGATAGGCCGCCCTTGTGTTGATCGCGTTGAGGAGATCAAGAACCGTCGTGCGGACCATGCTCCCAGGTTGTCTCCTCTGGGCAGGTGGGCTGCCGAATAGTTAACAGTTGTTCTGGAACACTCGACATACAATTGACTCAAGATGTCAAAGACCAAATCTACCAGAGCGAAGCCGAACCGAGCGGTGACCTCAAGTTCTCCGGATCCTTACGATCCGCTGGACCTGAAGACCTTAGCTGAAAGCATGGCGAAAGTCGTGTTGGAACAGCCAGTTCATGCATTAGATCTGCTCGGTCCATTCGAGGGTCCAGGCATTTACATCATCTACTACACGGGGAAATTTGCATCTTACCGGCAAATCGGTCGGCAAAACCAAAATGGCAAGTGGACCCAACCCATATATGTTGGGGAGGCAGCCCGCAAAGGCGCGCGAAAGGGCGGGGTTCTTACGGAAGCTCGAGGGGGAAAGGCTCTGTTCAACAGGCTACAGAATCACGCGGAACGATTCGTGACGCAGCGAATCTCCATTTGGGTAGGTCTGCTACATGCAACCGGTACCGAAACCCGCATCCATGAACCAAACGACGAACGATAAGTTCCGGTTTGGTATCCCGGTTCCGGATTAAGGACATTCTCCGGCTGCGTTCGGATCTTGAGAGTGTGTCCACGTCGAATGCTCCAGCTTTCCCCGTGCTTACTGAAGAGGCATCGTGATTGCCCCTCCCGTTCCAAACCACATAGGCAACGCGAAGCCCTAGCTACACCCGCTCGTACTCCCGCAGCTCCCGCACCGGTAGCAACTCCCATTCCGCGTCATGATGCTGCCGCAGAAGGAGCAGCTTGGGGCGTCACCCAGGTCGATGATGCCGGCTAGCTGGTCGGCTACGTGGGCGGAGCCTGCTCTCGACTCTCGGCTGTCGGCTGTCGGCGAAGTGCCTTGGCTCGATGTTCCCTCAGCGCTAGTGTGCTGGGGCGCCCTCATGCGGAAGCCTTCGAACAGGCTGCCTTGCTGGCCGGTCAGGAAGCGCAGGTGCAGCCAGCGGAAGATGTAATCCATAATCGACTTGGCGTAGCCGATTTCAGGATTGGAACTCCATCCACTGGGCTCGAAGCGCGTATGCGCGAATTTTTCGCAGAACAGCTTCAACGGAACGCCATGCTGCAGCGCCAGCGAAGTGGCACAAGCAAAGCTATCCATCAGGCCGCTGACCGTCGAGCCTTCCTTGGCCATGGTGATGAAGAGCTCTCCGGGCATACCATCGGGATAGAGGCCGACCGTGATGTAGCCTTCGTGCCCCGACACATTGAATTTGTGCGTAATGGAGGCGCGTTCGTCCTGCAACCTGTGCCGAACCGCGCGCGGCGGGCCATTCGGGTTGTCGTCGGCTGCGGCCAACGCAGCGGCAGCTACCGCATTCGAGGCATCATCTTTCTTCGACAGCGCTGTCTTTGTTCCAGCAGCGGAAAGAGGCTGGCTCTTCTTGCAGCCATCGCGATAGACCGCGACGGCCTTGATCCCCAGCTTCCAGGACTCAATGTAAACCTCCATGATCTCTTCGACCGTGGCGTTTTCAGGCAAGTTGACCGTTTTCGAAATCGCTCCCGAAATAAATGGCTGCGCGGCAGCCATCATCTTGATGTGGCCGTTATAGTGGATAAACCGCGTCCCCTTGGCAGGCTTGAACGAGCAATCAAACACAGCCAGATGCTCGTCTTTAATATGCGGCGCCCCCTCAATCGTCCCAGTCGCATCAATGTAACTAACAATCGCATCGGCCTGATCATGCGTATAACCCAACTTAAACAACGCCGCAGGCACAGTCTGGTTGACGATCTTAATCATCCCCCCACCCACCAGCTTCTTGAACTTGACGAGAGCGAGATCAGGCTCTACTCCCGTAGTTGCGCAGTCCATCATGAAGCCTATTGTTCCTGTTGGGGCTAGGACGGTTACCTGGGCGTTGCGGTAGCCGTGCTTTTCGCCGTGGGCTAGGGCTTCGTCCCAGGCGGCTTTGCTGCCTTCATAGAGGGCGGTGGGGACGTTCGCCTTATTGATGTTGTTGACGGAGGCGCGGTGCATGCGGATCACGTCGAGGAACGGTTCGCGATTGATGTACCAGCCCGGGCAGGCTGCGCCGTCGGGCATGGGTTGATCGTGGCTCAAGCCCATGCGCTGCTGGACTGTTTCACTGGCGGGACAGAGTGGTTGGCAGAGCTCGGCGATTTTGGAACTTTGCAAGTACGCTTGGCCGCACATGATGGCTGTGACGCAGGCGGCGTAGTCGCGGCCGCCGTCGGAATCGTAGGGGAGGCCGGAGGCCATCAGCAGAGCGCCTAGGTTGGCATAGCCCAGGCCTAGCGGGCGGTAGTCGTGGCTGTTGCGTCCGATGGCTTCGGTGGGGTATCCGGCGTTGTCGACCAGAATTTCCTGGGCGGTGATCATGACATCGACGGCGTGGCGATAGGCGGTGACGTCGAAAGTGCCGTTGGGCGCGAACTTCAGCAGGTTGAGGCTCGACAGGTTGCAGGCGGAATCGTCTAAGAACATGTACTCCGAGCAAGGGTTCGAGGCATTGATGCGAGCCGTGTTCTTGCTGGTGTGCCAGCGATTGGTAGTCGTATCGAACTGCATGCCAGGGTCGCCGCAGCGCCAGGTTGCGTCGGCAAGCTTTTGCAGCAGCGTGCGGGCTTTGAAGGTTTCGACCACGCGGCCATCTTTGACGGCTTTGGTGGAGAAGTCGGTGTCACGGACGACGGCGTACATGAAGTCATCGGTGACGCGGACGGAGTTGTTCGCGTTCTGGAAGAAGATGGAAGAGTAAGCGTCGGAATCGGGCGAAGACCCATCGTATCCGGCATCGATCAAGGCCCAGGCTTTGGCTTCTTCTTTGGATTTGCACTCGATGAAATTGACGATGTCAGGATGGTCCATGTTCAAGATGACCATCTTGGCGGCGCGACGAGTCTTACCGCCGGACTTGATGACGCCTGCGAAGGCGTCGAAACCGCGCATGAAGCTGAGAGGGCCGCTGGCGGTGCCTCCGCCGCTAAGTTCTTCAGTGGAAGAACGCAGCGGAGACAGGTTGCTGCCCGTGCCAGATCCCCACTTGAAGAGCATGCCTTCGGTCTTGGCCAAGGTCAGGATGGAATCCAGCGAATCCTGTACGGCGTTGATGAAGCAGGCCGAGCATTGCGGTTTGGTGTAGCCGACGGCGCCGAATTCCACCGTGCTGGTGGTGGCGTTCCAGTGCCAGTTTTGCGCGTCGGAAGTGGGTTCGATGCGATCACAGCCTACGTTGAACCACACTGGGCTGTTGAAGGCGGCGTACTGACGCAGCAATAGGTATGCGAGTTCGTCATGAAACGCGGTGGCATCTTCGGCGGAACGGAAGTAGCCGTCGTTCATGCCCCAGTCGCGAATGGTTTCAGCGACGCGGGTGACGAGCTGGCGAACTCCGGTTTCACGCTCGGGGGTGCCGACGTGTCCATGCAGATATTTACTGGCCACGATGTTGGTGGCGGTGACGGACCAGTCTTTGGGGACTTCAACGTCCTTTTGCTCGAAGATGGCGATGCCCTGGGCATCGGTGATCTGAGCGAGACGGGTTTCCCATTCGATTTCGTCGTAGGGGGAAACGCCGGGCTTGGTGAAGTGGCGGCGGAACTGTAGGCCTAGGCCTTTCTTCTTTGCGGGAGCGTTGGCCGTTGTTGTTGCGGGGGCGGCAACCGTTGGCGTGGACGGCGCGTTGGTCAATTTTGTTTCACTTACTTGGGGCATCGTATTCGCTTCCTCCGATTCTTCTATGGGATCGGTTGTTGTATTCGGTTGCAGGGTATCGCCTACTGCCATTTTAGGCTTTTAGAAGCCGGAAGGCAGGGGCATAGGTATTTCGGTTTCGATCTGGCTGTCGGCTGTCGGCCGTCGGCTGTCGGCAAATTCATGGCTATCGGCTATCAGCTTTCGGCTTTCGGCTAGACCTGAGTTTTGTGTAGTCGAGAACGGCATTGCGGCAAAGCGCACCCAGCAGTCTCGGTTGGCGATGCGGTCGCGCAGGAGGCTATAGGGGGAGCAGAGGCGCCCCATTTCGAAGCCCAAGTCTTGCGTGTGGCCTTCGTGAAAGATGGCGAAACGGGGAACTTGCAGACCCTCCGGAGCGACGTTGTGCTCGACTACGAGCTCGGCGACGGCGTAGAGGCCAGGATAGCTGGGCGCGGTGAGGCAGAGGCTGGATTCGAGCGGCTTCCAATCCGACCACTCGACGCGCGCGGGCGGCAGGTTCATGCCGTGGCGTGCGAGCGACTCTGCAACAAGGCGTACCAGTCCTTCCATGGGGCTCCTCCATAGTGCCGGCGGAGTGATTTTCAGCACCCTCGCCGGGGAATAACTACTTTGTTTTCAATGGCATGTCGTTTGCCAGGAGGGGGGACCCGGAAACGGCTACTGCGCCGAATGTTCCCAGCAGTTTTGCCAGCCCGTTGGGTGGAATAAAACTGCTTGGAGTTGTGAAGTTACGCCTGTATCTTGGGCCTGTCAATAGCCTAGTACAAGATATT
>JAYVEP010000049.1:0-15510 GCA_043749225.1 Acidobacteriaceae bacterium | reverse complement strand
GAAAATCTTTTGCAGTTGCGTCCGGGGATCGTTCGTTACCCTGGCGGCGGGTTCTCCACCACCAGCAGCAACGGTCTGCGGGCAGAGGACAACGTCTACCTGATTGATGGATTATTCAATAGCGAGCCATTCTCGGGGCAAAGCATCATCAATGGAGCAGGCATTGCTGGAGACTCGGCCACTATTCTGCCGGTCGATGCGATTCAAGAGTTCAATGTCCAAGGCAATCCGCCAGCGGAATACGGATGGAAGCCTGGCACGATCGTCAATGTGGGACTTAAAGCGGGCACAAACTCCTTCCACGGCACGGGTTACGCGTTTGGCCGCAATACCCCATTCGACGCCCGGAACTACTTCAATACAAAGCCGGACCAAAAGAATCCCCGCGACTTGGAACAATTTGGCGGCTCCGCAGGCGGCGCCATCGTAAAGGATAAGGTCTTCTACTTTGGTAGCTACGAAGGACAACGCTACACCGTAGGCAATGCGGGCAAGCTCGATACCTACGTGATGGCATCGATGCCCACCCCTCCGCAGTCGAATTGCACTTTCATCACATCCGGCGACTGCGTGAACAGCATTGTCGACGCGCTCAACGATGTGCATGCCGCGTTCCTTGCGGGAGCTATCACGCACGATGTGAGCGCTGCCAGCTTGAAGATCGGGGGCTGCACAATGGGGCCACCGATTTCTTGTGACGGAACAGGATTTCCGACAAACAACGGCGCCAATGGTACAACCATCAACTTCGGCCTCCCCAATAGCGTGAAGGCGGACAACGTGGTTGGAAAGGTTGATTTTCATCCCAATGATCGCAACACTTTCAGTGCTGTCTATTTCTTTGGAAACAATTCCGGGACTGTCTCGGACGCCAGCCAGCTGCAAGCCAAGTGGCTGACCCAAATCCACACCCGAGCACAGGTCTTGGGCGGCAACTGGACCCGGGTTTTGGGTTCACGCTGGGTGAACGAAATGCGCGTCGGCTACAACCGGCTTTATCAACCTACTTTCACCAATGATCACAATCGGCTGGCTTCTTCCTACGGCCTCGATACCGGCATAACCAATCCGCTTTACGGCGGCCTGCCGCGTATCAACATTTTCCCGCTGTACATTTTCCCGCAGGAACTAGGTGGTTTTAACTGGCCCAAGGTGCAGGGGCCCGACACGCGCGTGCAGATCATCGACCATGCTTCCTACACGAAGGGCACCCACGCTCTTAAATTTGGCGGCGAGCTGCATCACGATGCATTCAGCGGTGGCGCTTACGGTGGCGCACGAGGTCGAGTTAAGTTTATTGATAGCACGGCATTCGCACTCCCTATCGGAAGTTCCACCGGGCTGGAAGACTTCTTCGCTGGCGCCCCAACCAAAGCTACGCAGCTGGTCGGCGATCCCACTCGGAATATACACAACTGGGGCTTCGCCGCCTTCGCACAGGATGACTGGCGCGTCGGCAAGAACGTAACCGTAAACCTGGGATTGCGTTACGAGTTGAATACTCTCATCAAGGAAGAGCACAACCTGCTGGGGAATTTTGATCCGGCTACCGGACTCCAGCAGGTGGGCAAAGGAATCAGCGGACCCTACAAGAGTGATCACTTGAATTTTGCTCCCCGTTTCGGCATTGCTTGGGATATTTCGGGCAACGGGAAGACAGTAATTCGCGCTGGCGGCGGCTTGATGTACGAGACTCTCAACTGGCAATCCTTCCTCGCCCTGAACAACTCCCTGGGGCTGAGCACAATTCCGACTGGTGCCGCTGGAGTAGGCCCCGGAGGAACGCAAGGGACCGGCACCATTGCAGTGGGCACGTTGAACTTACCTGGATCAAGCCTCGACTGGAACAACGTGAGTGGCCCCGTGTTTCCCGGCGGCCCGATTGACTGTGGCGCGAACCCGTGTAGCATTTTGGGTGTCGTCCCCAACCTCAAGACGCCTCGCGTATGGAACTGGAACTTAGATGTTCAGCATGCCTTCAACAACAACCTCTCGATTGACGTGGCCTATGTCGGAAACCGCGGTAGCAAGTTAGCCGGAATTCGCGACATCAATCAAAACGTACCGGCTAACGACGTCTTGGGAGACGAACAATCCGGGCGACCCTTCGTTGGCCAGTTCCCTTACCTGAGCTTCATTTACCAAATGGGAAATTTCTACAAGTCGAATTACAACGGCTTGCAGACCACATTTACCGCCAGAAATTATCATGGACTCACTGCTATCGTCGGTTACACCTATGCTCACGCTTTGGATAACGTAGGTGCGAATTGGGACTTCGGCGCTGGTCTCGGTCTCCCCTCGGACAACAACCATCCGGAACGCGAGTACGCGAGCAGCGACTACGATATTCGACATCGCCTGACCGTCTCGTTCACCTACCTCATCCCCGGCAAGAAGTCGTTTGCTCAGCTGCTGGAAGGGTGGCAGATCAATTCCATTCTCAGTCTGTACGGCGCCCAGCCTTTCGGAGTGATGGACGCCGGAACGGACATTAGCTTGACCGGCGAAGCCAATGACCGCTGGAATTTTTACGGGAGCCCAAAAGACTTCAAATCCACGAAAGTAGGGATCCCGTTCTTTCTGCCAGGGACACCGGATCCTAGCGACCCCAACGGACCTAACGATCCTGCGTTCGCCATCAACAATCCAACCTGCGCAACCCCCGCGGCAGCCAATGGCTTGACGAACTCAATGTTGGCATTCGGCTGTTTTGCAAACGGAAAGTCAGCCATGCTGCCTCCCGTTGCGGGTACCTTCGGCATCATGGGACGCAACATTTTTCGCGATACGGGCTTCCGCAACGTCGATTTGTCGATTGCCAAGAATTGGAAATTCCGCGAACGCTTCGGTGCTCAGTTCCGCATTGAAATGTTTAACGTTCTGAATCATCCCAACTTCGCGAATCCCTTCGGTGGTCAGAACGGCTGGGCTCACAACGATCCTTCCACCCGCTCGTTCGGATGTTCTTGCGCCACCCCGGACGTTGCTGCAGCCAATCCAATCATCGGATCCGGAGGCAGCCGCGCTGTGCAGTTGGGGCTGAAGCTCTCCTTCTAGAGGGTCTATCGCTACCGATCAATATCTTTCACGAAACAGAAAGGACCGGACGCTGACGTGTCCGGCCCTTTCCACAAGTAGTGCAGCATTCGAAACCACCTCAACGGAAAACGCCATGTCCAGATCACTTCTTACTCGATGCCTGCTAACCATAGTTGCCGTCAGCTCAGCCGCAGTTCCCGGCTTTGCCAGCGAGCGCACCCTCGAAGAAATCAAGACAGAAGCTGTCCACCGGGCTGAAAATGGAATGTACCCGCTGATCGGTCTCGATCCCGCCGATGTGAAAGAAGCGTTCGCTGCCATCAAAACGACCGACAAAGATGAATGGGCCGCTGGTTTCATGCGGGTCGCTGACCGCTACATGGCAGAAGCGAAATCGCTAGACAAAACGGACTCTGCCAAGGCGAACTCCGATTACATTCGCGCCTGGCGGCTTTATTCATTCGGACGCTGGCCGGTGCCAGCCTCTTCCGGCAAGAAGCAGTCTTATGCCAAAGCCATCGAAGCTTTTCTAGCGCATGCAAAGTTTTTTGATCCGCCTCTCGAGGTTGTTCACATTCCCTTCGAAGGTAAAACCATCACCGGCTACCTGCGGCTGCCAAAAGCTGCGCACCGAGCAGTGCCGCTCGTGCTTGCCATTAACGGTCTCGATAGCCGCAAAGAAGATCTGACGGAAAACTTCTCTGGGATTTTGGCATACGGCGTTGGATATCTGGCCGTAGACGGGCCCGGCACCGGTCAGGCCCCAATCCAAGTCAGTGAAACAGCGGACCGCATGTTGTCTCGCGTAATCGACTATATTCAGACCCGACCCGAAGTCGATAAGACAAGGATTGCCGTTCACGGCGTGAGCTGGGGTGCCTACTGGGCAACCAAACTTGCGATTGTGGAACGCTCAAGAATCCGAGCGGTAACCGCGCAATCCCCTGCCATTCACACCTTCTTCCAAAAAGATTTCATCGTAAGTTCGCTGCTAGGCAACCGCGAGTATCTCTTCGATCAGGTACCGGCACTGATGTCCGTCTACGACGGCGTCAATACTGTGGATGATCTGACCACGGCAGCACCGAGGATGTCCCTTAAGACCCAAGGCCTTTTAGACAAGCCAACCGCACCCATGCTGATCATCGGCGGAACGCTCGACACACAGGTACCCATCTCAGAAGCCTATCTATTGCTCGACAGTGGCGATATCCCGAAAGAAGCGTGGATCAACCCAAAAGGTGGACATCTCGGACGACAGGTCAAAGTCTGGCCAGACGGTCTCATTTTCAAGCAAGTGCTGATACCTTGGCTGCTCAAGGCACTGGATGTTGGCACCCCTAAAATGTGAATTCAGCAATTGTGTTCAACTGTATTATTGCCGACTTTCACCATTGGACAAATTTGATGCCGCAAAGGAAACGTAGATGTTAGACGTACATACTGCGCCCGAGCCGCACCTGGCGCCGCCACGCCGCCAGCCTTTCTACGCCACGCTGTGGGCGCAAGTCACGGTGGCCATGGTCCTAGCAGTGCTGCTCGGCGTCGCGCGCCCCGAACGTGCCGTCGCCATGAAACCCCTCGGTGACGCGTTCGTCCGGCTGATTACGATGATCATCACCTTGATCATCTTCTGCACTGTTGTTTCCGGCATCGCAGGCATGCAGGATCTAAAGAAAGTCGGGAGGGTGGGCGGCAAGGCTCTCCTCTACTTTGAGATCGTCTCCACCATCGCACTCGTGATCGGGCTGATCGTAGGCAATCTGGTCCACCCAGGAAGCGGCTTCAACGTAAACGCGGCAAACCTCGATCCTAAAGCTGTTTCAGAGTATGCGGGTCAAGCCAAAGCACAGAACGTCACAGATTTCCTGCTTCACATTATCCCTGGCACAGTCGTTGACGCCTTCGCTAAGGGCGACATACTGCAGGTCCTGATGATCGCCATCTTGTTCGGTATCGCTCTTTCCTCCGTCGGTCCGCGGTGCAAACCTGTTATCGATTTGTTCGATGCCCTGACACATGCTGTTTTCGGCGTAGTTAACATTCTCATGCGCTTCGCCCCTGTCGGCGCTTTTGGTGCGATGGCTTATACAGTGGGCAAATATGGGATAGCATCGCTCGGCCCGCTGCTTAAACTTATCGCCACGTTTTACGTTACCTGTTTCTTTTTTGTCCTGATCGTGATGGGCGCAATCGCTTGGGCCGCGGGGTTCAGCATTATCAAATTTCTTAGTTACATCAAGGCAGAGATCCTGCTCGTGCTAGCCACTAGCTCCTCGGAAACGGCGCTGCCCTCGCTCATGGAAAAGCTCCAGAAGCTAGGCTGCTCAAAATCCTTGGTTGGATTGGTTGTGCCCACCGGCTACACATTCAATACCGATGGCAGCAGTATCTACATGACCCTGGCAGCGCTGTTCGTCGCGCAGGCAACAAATACTCCTCTTACGCTTACGCAGCAGTTTACTCTGATGGCGGTAGCCGTTCTAACTTCGAAAGGCGCGAGCGGCGTCCAAGGCGCAGCCTTTATCGCCCTGGTCGGAACTCTAGCCGTAGTTCCTACCATTCCGGTTGCAGGGATGGCTCTAATTCTGGGGATCGACCGCTTCATGAGCATGTTCCGCGCCATGGTGAACATGATCGGCAACGGAGTTGCGACCCTGGTTGTAGCACGCTGGGAAGGTGAACTAGATCGCGATACGCTGCAACAACAATTGCGCTAGTAGTCAAGCCCAAGGCCCTAAAGTTCCGCCTAGAAAGCTCATCCGCGCGCTCCCGTGACTTGCGGGACAAGAGCCAGTTTCTGCAAATGACCCAGCAGCAACGCAGTATCGACCGGCTTAAAAACGTAGGCATCGCACAAGGAACCAAATGATTCCATCACGTTCTTCACATCATCCAACGCCGTAGTCATAATAATTTTCACTCCCACGCTCGACAGAATTCCCTCCGACACTTCCAACTCCCGTATCCTCCGCACAGCAGTTTGCCCGTCCATCTCCGGCATCATAATGTCCATGCAGATTAGGTCGTATTTTTGTTTTCCCTGGCACGCCAGGCGAAAGGCCTGCAGCGCCTCCATGCCGTTGATGGCGACGTGGCACTCGCCATAGCGGGAAAGAAAGGTTTGTAGCAACAACCGGCTGGTAAAGTCGTCTTCGACAATGAGCGTGCGCATTTTGTTCTGCCTTTCGCGGAACTGGCTAAAGCCAGCCCGACTGCTTCAACGTAGCCTTCAAATTCTCAAACTGGTCGTCCAACTGTCTCAGCAACTCAGCGGCACGATCCCAATCTCCCGCCGTCGCCGCCAGTTGCATCTGCAAGCTCAGAGCGCTCAAAGTTACGGCTGACACCGTCGCCGCAGCCCCCCGGAGTATGTGGGCTTGAGTGCTGACGCTGGCCGCGTTCCTACTCTCAATCTGCTCCTGCAAGCTCCGCAGCTGTCCCGGTCCATCCCCGACGAATCCCTCGACAATCATTCTTGCCAAGGCTTCGTCACCGGAGAGGCGAGCGACCAGTTCCTTCTCCGCGAAAATCAATTCTCTCGGAAGCTCGGTCGGGCCAACCGAGGCCGTGGCCGATTCTGCCGCGTCAGTTCGTGGCAACCACTTCCGAATAGCCTCGGCCAACTTCTCAGGCTCGATCGGCTTCGACAAATAGTCGTTCATCTTGGCCGCCATGCAGCGCTCACGATCTCCCTCCATCGCATTCGCAGTCACAGCAATAATCGGAATATTGGTATTGGGACTTCCTGCCGCCTGGCGTCGAATTAGCAGGCTGGTTTCGAAGCCGTCCATGTTGGGCATTTCGCAATCCATTAGAACGACGTCGTAGCGGCCTTTCCGAAGCTTTTCCAAAGCTTCCTCTCCGCTGCCGACAACGTCCGCCTGGTACCCGAGTTTACTTAGAATTGCCCGCGCCACTCTTTGATTCGTGGCATTGTCTTCGACTACCAATACTCTTGCCGTTTCCTGGGCAGGCGCTGCAACCCGAGCCTGTAACTTCGCAACCTCCGGTTCCCGCCTTTTTTGTAGCGCCGCCGTTAGCATCTCCTGCAAAGTCGTTTTCCAGACCGGTTTCGAGAGCCTCCCCACGAACCCCGCTTCTGGCGAAGAGTGCAACTCCGTTTCTCTGCCGAGAGGCGCCATCAGCAAAAGAGCCATCCCCCGCAGTTCGGAATCCGCAAAAATGCGTTTCGCCAACTCATATCCATCCGCTCCGGGCATGTTCGAATCCACCAGGGCTATCCGGAAAGGGTCTTTGCCTGAGGCCGCCTTTCGCAATGCAGCCATGGCAGCGGCCGCGCCCGCGGTTTCTTCGGTTCGACATCCAACATCTTCCAGCAAACTGCGCAGGACGCTGCGGCTGGTCGCGTTGTCATCCACCAGCAACACTTTGGGGCTCTGCAGACTGATGTAGAGTTCCTTCACTGCGACGTCGTTGAGAGCCTGCTTCTGCAGTGTAACGGTGAACCAGAAGGTGGCTCCTCGACCTGTGGCGCCGTGCGCACCTATTCGCCCACCCATGAGTTCGACCAGTTGCCTGGAAATTGTAAGACCCAGCCCCGTTCCGCCATACTTGCGCGTCGTCGACCCATCCCCTTGTACGAAGGGTGCAAAGAGCGCTGCAGCTTGCTCCTCGGGAAATCCAATACCAGAATCTTTCACAGCAAAGCGCAGAGTGGCTGTGCTTTCGAACTCGGCCTCTAGCTCCACGCTAAAGCTGATTTCACCCTCGCGCGTGAACTTCACGGCATTGCCCAGCAGATTGACAAGAATCTGGCGCAAGCGCCCGGCATCACCTCGCATCAACGTAGGAACATTGCCATCAACCCGGCAGATTAGCTCCAGGTCTTTTCTGTGTGCATCGAGCGCTACAATTTGGACGGCTTCCCGCAAAGTGGTTTGCAAATTGAAATCCAGCACTTCCAGAATCAATTTCTGTGCCTCAATCTTGGAAAAATCGAGAATATCGCTGATGATCGCCAGCAAAGTTTTGCCGCTGGCATGCACGATGTCGGCATACTGACGCTGCTCAGCCGTTAGTGGCGTATCCAGCAAAAGCGCGGTCATACCAATGACGCCATTCATCGGAGTGCGAATTTCATGACTCATGTTGGCCAGGAACTGGCTCTTGGCACGATTGGCGGATTCCGCCGCATCTCGAGCTTTTCCAATCTCGTGTTCGGCCAGCTTGCGCTCGGTAATGTCAATGCAAATTCCTTCCACCAAAGCCTCGCTCGTCCCGCTTTCCACCCAGCCAATATTCTCGAGCACCCAAACCGCGCCCCCATCCTTACGCTTAAGGCACACTTCCAGGTTGCTCAGATTCTTTTCCTGCAGTAAGCTGGCCCACGTGCTCTCCGCTTCCCCGGGATCGAAGAACAACTCGGTCCGCCTCAGACCAGCGACCTCCGCAGGCGAGGAATAGCCCAACATGCTGGCGTACGCCTGGTTGGCATCGATCATCGTGCCCTGCGCGGTGTAGCGGAAGATTCCTGCCAGATTGCGCTCAAACAATCGGCGATGGTGCTCCTCCGAGGCTTTCAGCGCTTCCTCGGCCTCCCGGCGGGCCGTTATATCGAGAAAACTTACGACCGTTCCAACGCGCTCGCCGTCCTTGTACATGGGATACGACCAATACTCAGCCAGAAACCGGCTGCCGTCGGCCCGCCACAGCAGTTCGTCGGTGACATGGTGCTCTTTCCCTGCCCGCGCCGCCAAGAGGTTTGTGCATTCGGACTGTGGGTAAGGACTGCCATCGCGCCGCGTGTGATGCATGAGCCCATGCATGTTCTTCCCCAACAACTCGTCGGGCGACGTAAATCCAAGAAGACGCACGCAGGCTGGATTGGAAAACGTGCATTTGCCTTCCAAATCAATGCCGTGAATGGCCTCCGCGGTTGAGTCTAACAAGAGGCGGTAGCGCTCCTCGGCGACTCGGACAGCCTCCTCGGCGCGCTTACTCGCCGTAATGTCGAGAACCGACGCGATCAGCCCAATCACTGCGCCCGTTTCGGACTTGAAAGGGATATAGCTTTCCAGCCAGTATTGCTCGCCCGAGGTCCCCGGGCTGACGCCGTGCATTTCTACATCAAGAATGGCCTCGCCACCCTCAAACACTCGTTGCCAAACCTCCGCCAACCGGGCCGCAAGATCGGACGGCACCACGTCGGCGATATTCTTGCCAGTAATCTGCTCCGCTGGCAGCCCACAAAGGTTCGCCAGCCGTTCATTGATGCGAACCACGCGGTGCTCCCGGTCCATGAAGGCGAGTCCGGCCGGAGCGTACTTATAAATTTGCTCAATTTCGACCAGCTGCCTGCGCACTTCGCGCTCGCGGCTGCTGGCTTTCTCCTCTGCGCTCTGCCGATGGGTGACGTCCAGCATGATGGCCAGAAAATTAGTCGTAACACCGTCGGGGTCCCGAACTGGCGTGATCGTCACCTCCGCCGAATAAAGACTACCGTCTTTACGGCGATTCACCAGCTGGCCCCACCAGCGCTGCCCGGATTTCACGGTTTCCCAAAGATTTCGGTGGGATTCCGCCCCGTGCTGCGTAGACTTCAAAGTACTGAAGTTCTGCCCAATCGATTCGCTCGCGCCGTACCCCGTCATCTGGCTGAATGCCGGGTTGACATATTGCACGCGGGCGCTGGTATCGGTTATAACAATCGCTTCCCCAGCCTGCTCAACCGCTGCTGCCAGTAGCGTCCACTGGGCCTGGCCAAGGTAGGCATGAGCGGCAACACTCGGAGTCTCCGGTGCATTCTCAAGCGAAACATGCGCGGCAGCGGGCGGCGCCGGACCCAGGTCCAAGGCCGGGCCGACACCGAGGCCGGGGCCAAGCCCTAAACCCCATGGCGGGTTGCTCTTTGGAACTGCGGTTTCTTTGCTACCACCCATTCCATCTCCCTGGTCCAGCCATTCCGTTTAAAAATTCCTATTTCAAAAGCTTCTGTAACGCACCCACCAGCTGCTCCCCGTTAAAGGGCTTCACAATCCATCCGGTGGCGCCTGCCTTACGCCCCTCATCCTTCTTCTCCGCCTGCGATTCCGTGGTCAGCATCAGAATCGGAACAAAGGAGTAACCAGGCAACTTGCGGGCTCCCGTGATCAGGCCAATCCCGTCAAGATTCGGCATGTTGAGATCTGTAATGATCATGTCGAACTTCTCATGGCTGGCTTTCGCCAAGCCATCCATGCCATCCACAGCATCCACCACTTCGTACCCAGCCGATTTCAGCGTGAAGTTCACCATCTGCCGAATGCTGGCGGAATCATCGACGGCCAATATTTTCTTCATCTCATCCCCCTGGTAGATGTGGAACCTAACGGGTTGTCCCGTCCGTTGTCGAAGAACAAAACGGACTCAGAACAACTCCACCGCATTACCTGCTAAAGACGACTCCGGAACCGGCACCGGGGTTCCTCTCAGCACCAACTGCAGAATCTGGCGCTCAATCTCGGTGGTATAAAACCTCGAAAACAGCCTCTCCACCTCCACCAAGTCTTTGGATTCTTCGACCTGTGGATAGCTTTGCTGCAATCCGGCCGCCAACACTTCTATGTGCTCTAACGCCACGCCGAAAGGGGCAAAGCTCGCCTGCAGGCGTTCCACGGTATTGCCCGATTGCTGGATCTGCCTCTGCATCTTCTCGGTAACGCCTTGCATCTGCGCGGCTTCCCGAGCGACAAATGCTGCAACTTTGCGAACCGTGTCCAGCGCCGCACTACTTTGCGTCTGGTCTTCGCGCAACTTCTCGGAACTGGCATCGGAAAACACCTCCATCACCTGGTTCGTCTGCTGCACAAGTTCTACAATTTGTGCGGTGGCAGCGTGGGATTGGTCGGCGATCACAATCCACTCCGCCGACACGCTCTTGATGAGATTTGCGATGGCCGAAACAACCCCGCCCTGACGACCAAGATGATGCGCTTCAATCAAAGAATTAAAAGTGAGAAGTTGCAGGCGCTGACGAATCGCCTGCGAACGCTTCAGATGTTCATTCACCAATTCAACCAGGCTGAACAAGCCCTGCACCGTATGCTGGATCCGGACTCCATAGGCCATACTCCTTTGCTGCAACTCTTCTACCCGCGCCAGTTGGGACGAGAGCTCTCGTTCCTGTGCCAGAACAATAGCACCCACCTCGACCACATCGGAGGCGCTGAGTTCCTGAATACCGCCCATGCACACTCCGACCTGGGAGACCCAGCGCCCAACCGTATCCTGGATATTCCTGAGCTGGCTGACCTGAATGGTCAGCCCGGCGTAAGCGATCGACAGTTCGCCACTCAGGAGCGAATCCGCCCCGGCTAGAGTGGACGCAATGTCTTGCAACCCCGACTGTACGTGCTCGGCTTGCTGCCGAGTAATATCGTGCGCCTGGATGGCCGATACGACGCCCGCAATCTGCCGCGTCGTCGTCTCGGCACGAATCTGGAAGCGTTCGGGAATACTGGCCAGTTGGCTCAGCCCATCGCCGATCACCCGTAATGTCTCGCTCAAATCGCTTTCGGACCGAAGCAATTCCGCGTGCAACCCCGGCAGGCTCGCCGCCAGCTCACGGCGCGTTTCTTCGAGGGCCTGTCTGCGGCCTTGCGACTGCCGCGCCAGCTCTTGCGTCTGCTCAGACACGGACTTGGCGAAGGTATATAACTCTCGCGCCAGAAACTGGAAGCCGGTTCCAGCCTCGCCCATCTGCGCTACTTCAACATTGGTCAGCACGCTCAGCGCCTTCAAGTGACCGGCAATGCCTTCCTGGCACTGCGTTGCCCAAGCCAGGCCGCTCAGCAGAATCTCTGCGGCTTGAAGAGTCTCGAGGATACTGGTGGCCGCGTCGACCCGTTGCCCCAGAAATGTCTGCACCGTGTCCGACAACGCCTGCACGGTGGAGAGCGCGGTACTCATGTTTTCGTTGCCCACCGACGCGACAATGCCAGCAGACTGCCGCAGGATTTGTCCCGCCTCTCCGGCGAGGCTCCTGAAGGCGTAGGTAACCGCCGAGACTTCCGTCTCGCTGGAAGACGCCAGGCGACTCAGCTCGGCCTGCGCGGCAACCAGTCTCGCTGTCATCCTCGTATACGAGTCAGCGGAGTTCCCGACGCCGTACGCGGCTTCACTTCGAGTTTGTTGCGCCCGTGACATCGTCATCGATTCTCGCCCTCTGCCGGTCGTCTCGGTGGGTGCCATAAGATGCTTCACCTGGCGTGCGCGAGAACCGCTCCAGCCAGCGCCTCCAGCGGCAACACACGGTCCACGGCATTGCGCTTAATGGCTTCATTGGGCATGCCAAACACCACGCAACTCTCTTCATCTTGTGCCAGAGTAAAGGCGCCTGCCTGTTTCATTTCAAGTAAGCCATTGGCCCCGTCATCCCCCATTCCAGTCATAATCACGCCCACGGCGTTTTGCCCGGCGTAGCGCGCGGCGGAACGGAACAAGACATCCACGGACGGACGATGACGACACACCAGTGGCCCTTGCTTGACGTCCACGTAGTAACGTGCGCCGCTGCGCTTCAACAGCAGATGATGATTCCCGGGCGCAATCAAAGCGCGCCCCCGCAAAACGGTATCGTTCGGTTCGGCTTCTTTCACCGAGATCTGGCACAATCCGTCAAGTCGCTTAGCAAAGGCCCGCGTGAACAACTCCGGCATATGCTGCACAATCACCATACCGGCACAATCAGGAGGCAACACCTCCAGAAACACTTTGAGGGCCTCTGTTCCGCCAGTGGAAGCTCCAATGGCCACAATCTTCTCCGTCGTTTCAATCATGGCTCCCGTCGAGCGCGAAAGAACGGAGTCCGCCGTTAGCTTGGGTTGCACGGCATGGCTGGAGCGGACACGAACCCGCGCCCGGGCAGCCGCTTTCACCACCTGGCAGAGTGTGACCCGCGACTCTTCAATGAATTGTTTGCTGCCCATACGCGGCTTCGTGATAATATCCACCGCACCGTACTCCAGCGCCCGCAACCTGCTTTGTGCCCCTTCTTCCGCCAAACTGGAACAGATCACGACTGGAATCGGATGCTGGGCCATGATCTTCTGTAGAAACGTCAACCCATCCATGCGCGGCATCTCGATGTCCAGCGTGATGACGTCGGGCAGCCGTTCGCGAATTTTTTCCGCCGCCACAAACGGGTCGGCAGCCGTCCCAATGACTTCAATTTCCGGGTCACTGGAAAGCACGTCGCTCAAAGTCTGGCGCACCAGAGCCGAGTCATCCACGATCAGCACATGAACTTTCGATACGCTCACAGATCACTCCTCACCATGGCTGCCCGTTCTGCCGAGAAAGCCGGCGCAGCAGCACTTCCCCGGTTCCCGTGTGCAACTCAATCGTGCGGCCCACGGGTCCGCCCAAATCCGACGCCAGGACGATCAAGCGTTCCTCCGCCAGAATCTCCAATGCCACCTGCCAGTTCTGACGGCCCACGGTGACCTTGCCGCTGCACCCGGAAAACACGGGAAGGACGTCCGCCCCGCCAAACACCTTGACCTCGACCTCCCTGCGCCGCGCGCCCAGGCTGTCGAATTGCCGAACCAGGTCGCGAACCGCGAAATCGACATAGCGATACCCTTCTGCCGACGCGCCGTCTGCCGGTCGCCGCGGCAGAATTCCGTGGCAGAGTGCACCCACCCCAAGCTGCGAGCTCCAGAAGGTGACTCCCACGCAGGAACCCAGCAGCGTTCTGAGCAGCGCCGGCCCACGCGCCACGTGAACCTCTCCGGGTTGCAGATAAATGACAGGCAGCTCATCTTCGCTCGTAGCCATTGGTCTTCCTGTAGACGGCTGGAGCCACCGGCGCCAGCGGCACCTCCATGTGGTGCAGACTCTCCGAGTGCCCCACAAAGACGTACCCGCCGTCCGCCGGCTGATGAGCGAACTTGCGAAATAGGCGCTCCTGCGTGGGTCGATCAAAATAGATGATGACGTTGCGGCAGAAGATGGCGTCGGCAACCTCGAACTGCCCAAAGTCTTCCATCAAATTCAAATAACGGAACTCGACCGTCTGGCGTAGCTCCGGAACTACCCGCAGCAGATTCGATTCGCGATCCCGGCTGCGCAAAAAATACTTGCGCCGCAGTTCCAGCGGCACCGGATTCACTACCTCCGCCGTGAAGACACCCCGCTTGGCCTTCTCCAGAACTGCCGTCGAAATATCCGACGCGAGAATCCGAAAGCGGAAACCTGGATGCGAGCGGGCGTACTCGGTCAATACAATGGCCAACGTGTAAGGCTCCTCACCCGTCGAACAGCCAGCGCTCCAGATCACCAACTCCCGCCCGCTCTCAACCCTGGCCGTCAGCGCCGGGAGTACCTTCGCCACCAGCACGTCAAAGTGCTCCTTCTCACGAAAGAAGTCGGTCTTGTTCGTACTCACGGCATCGATCAGCTGGGTCACTTCCTCGGGATCGCGCGTCGGGGAAAAGACGTACCTGCAGTAGTCGCCATAGGTCTCCAGCTTGAGCGCGTTCATCCGCCGCTTTAGCCGGCCTTCCAACATGATCTTTTTTTCCGCATTAATGTTGATGCCCGATTCCTGGTAAATCAGGCCACAGATTCGCTCCAGATCACTCTTGGAGAGGGTGTCGGCCTGCGCACTCATGGCATCCATCCAGAAGGCGTCTCGCAGGCTGGTCCAGAGATCTTAAGCACTGGCGTCAAGTGCACTCCCTTCCGCGTTGCGCACGGACGACAGTTCCTCGGCGGAAAAGACGCGGTCGATGTCGAGAATCATAATGAACTGTGATTCGCGCCGTCCCATACCGTGGATGAAGTCGGTACGAATCTGAGTTCCGATTCTCGGCGCGGGCTGAATTTCAGAGGGCTCCATGTCGATCACTTCCTCCACCGAATCGGCAAGTGCGCCAATCACCGTGGCTTCGCCATCCAACAGCACCTCCACCACCACGATGCAGGTATTGCGGGTACGCTCCGTTTTCGACATCTGAAAGCACAGACGCAGGTCCACCACCGGCACCACACTTCCCCGCAGGTTGATGACGCCGCTCATAAACTCCGGGGTCCTCGGAATCTCGGTGATCGTAGTAAAGTCGAGCACCTCGCGCACCTTCGCCACATCAATACCGAACACCTCGGTACCGAGTTTGAAAGTGAGATACTGCCGCGTCTCCGTGATATCGCTGACACTCATAGTCGTCTCCTGAAGGGTTTTGATTCCAGCCGTCCTGATTCCAGCCGAGTCCGCTACTCACGCTGGATTCCGTTCGTGCGCGTCGCAGCCGGCTAATAGCGTTCGAACTCCTTGTCAGCCGAGTCATCCTTGTCCTTCATCTTGAAAGTGACGCCGGATTTGGTTGCCGGTTTTCCGCCGGGCGAACCGGCTCCTTGCCCACTCGGTCTGTTGATGCAACGAGAAAATGTCGTATTAACTGCAACGAGACTTTGTCGCCCCGTAGCATTTAAGTAACGGCCGCCAGGGCGGGGCGGCCGGAGAGG
>JAYVEP010000048.1:0-15518 GCA_043749225.1 Acidobacteriaceae bacterium | reverse complement strand
GAAGAGAATATTCCCGGCACGGCAGTTCGGTTTCGCGACGCCGTCCAATATACCCTTGAGTCCTTGCACGAGCACCCGCGGATCGGGCCGCTCTATCGGTTGCGGAACCCTTAGCTACAGGGGCTACACTCTTACCCTGTTGCAGGAAGCGATTTGCACAGAATTGTCGCGGTTTTGCAAAATTCTCCGTAACACTCCGGACGTCACCTGGAACCGATGAGGATGCCGCGGGGTCTATTTGGGTGGAGGGCCATGTACGTTTGTCCCTTGAGTTAACGCGGCAGGAAGCGGAAAATAGAGTTGCGGGTGGAGTTGAGCCTGCATCTAACGGCTGTAAGCGGTGTTTAGGCCTGTTTCAGGGGTGTTTCGCCGGTTTTCCGGTAGGCATTGGATAAAGCTGGATCTCATGCGATTTAGGACATTTGCTATCGGGTACTGTTTGGCGCTGGCGCTGTTTGTAGCGACGCAGCATGAACCGATGTCTGTCCAGCATCTTGGATTTAAGCGCGTGGTGGATTTGACCCGCGCTGTTGATATCTCTTTGGAACCAAAGACTTACGCGCAGCTGCACCAGTTCGGACGCTCCTCCGAGCGCACGATTGAGGCGGTAACACGGATTGAATCGCCTGCGAAGCTGGTCCCGGGTCTGTGGACTGTGAGCCAGATTCCCGCAGAGCGTCTGCGTGCGCCACTGGTGGTGATGAACGTAGAGCTCAACGTTGCGAACGACCCGAATTACAAGATTGGCGTGGAAGATATTGCGCGCTGGGAACAGGCGCACGGTCAGATTCCATTGGGATCGGTGGTAGTGGCTCGGACGGGATGGCAGCCGGCGCGGAAAAACTCCAAACAGAATCTGGCGGCTTCCCTGCCCGGCTTCTCTGAAGATGCAACGCAGTTTCTAGTGGAAGGCCGCGTTGTGCTGGGACTTGGTTCGGATCGTCCCGAGCAGATTCTGCCGCGTTCCGCTCACACTTACGCTTCGCGGCACAGTGTTTATCAGCTGACGAATATTGCAAACTTGAGTTCGATCCCAGAATCCGGCAGCCTGATCCTGGTGGCGCCTGAACGTAAGCCCGGGAGCGTGGAAAACGCAGCGCGACTTACTGCCATGGCTGAGTAGGTTCCCACCCCGATACGCCGTTAGCTCGTGGAGCTTCCTACTCGGTAATCACGTGGTCGGCCCATTCGATGAGTGACACGAAAATCGTTGGGTTGCCAAACTTGGCTCCATAGTTGTTTAAGTCAGCTTCGGTCACGCCTCTGGCGCGGGAGCACGCGCCGCAGGCATAGATCGGTACGTGCTTCGCAGCGAGTTTGTCGAGCGTTTCGCCAACAGGCGGCCATCCGAACGGCGTATCCAGATTAAATCGTCGTCGGCGCAAGCTACAATGTCTAAATCGCAGTCATCTTCCGCTCTAGGAGTCTTTCGTGACGAACGCAACCGCAATCGATCCCCGCTATCCAGTTGGAAAGTTCTCCAATCCAGACGCTGTCACCGCGCAACAGCGTGCAGAATTTTTGGAGGGCGTCGCGCAGACCCCGTCGAAGTTGCGCACATCTGTGCAGGGCTTGAGTGACACGCAAATGGACACGCCCTATCGCGATGGTGGGTGGACGCCTCGGCAAGTTGTGCATCACGTCGCTGACAGCCATATGAATGCATTCATTCGCTTTAAGCTGGCACTAACCGAAGACAATCCGACGATTAAGCCTTATGCGGAGGATCTCTGGGCTGAGCTGGCGGATTCAAGCCTGCCGGTGGAGCCTTCGCTGGTGATTCTCGATCAAGTGCATCCCCGTTGGGTCACGTTGATGCGGGCCATGCGCGAGAGTGATTGGGCGCGCACGTTCAACCATCCTGAAAAAGGAACGCGGCGGCTGGAACAGGTGTTAGCGCTTTACGATTGGCACGGTCGACACCATGTGGCGCACGTTACGGGGTTGCGGAAGCGGAAGGGCTGGTAGTTGATTTCAGCAAAAGACGGCAGGGTCGGAAATAGCAGATTCCTCACGATGAAGCCGTTCGGAATGACAACTTTTAAGAATTTTTTCGCAAAACTCTTATGTATTCGTGCGTTGGCGCTGGCGGGCGAATTCGACAATTTCTTCAATCATCTGGGTGTAGGAGCGCCCGGATTTCTTCGCTGCCATGAAGAATTCAGAACTGCTGGACAGCCAGGGATTTGGGTTGGCCTCAATGACGTAGACCTCGCCCTTGGCGTTGACACGCATGTCGATGCGGCCGTAATCGCGCAGCTTGAGAGCGCGGAAGGCGCTGAGGGCGGTGTCCTTCAATTTCTGCATCGTTTCTTCATCCAGGTCTTCCGCGACGTTGGATTTCGTCATCTTGTAGGCGTCGGTATCTTTCTCCCACTTCACTTCCGAGCCTGCGATTTTGGGCGTGCCTTTGGGCAGCTTTGAGAGGTCGAGTTCGACCATGGGCAGAGCTTCGGGATTTTCGTTGCCCAGCACCGCACCGTAGATTTCGCGGCCTTCGATGTATTCTTCTATCAGAACGGGCGAATCGAATTCTTCGTGAATGTAGTGGATGCGTTCCATTAACTCCTTGACGCTGCCTACGACGGAACCGACATCGATGCCGATGGAACCGTCTTCGGAGGCGGGTTTGACGATCAGAGGGAACTTGATGTCGTGCGAGTGGTCCAGCGTGCCGCGATAGACGTGTGCGAAATCTGGCGTGCGGATGCCGTGAAACTTGAAAATCTTTTTCGAAACAGCTTTATCCTGGCCCAGGTAGAGGCCGTGCGGGCCGGATCCGGTGTAGGGAAAACCCAGCAAATCGAGGTAAGCAGCGAGTTTCGTGTCGCAGGTGTCGTCGCCAGCGTAGGATTCCGTGAGATTGAAAATCATGTCGGCGCTGCAACGGGCAAGCGAGATCAGCGATTGCTTTCTTCCATCGACAACTTGATAGATCGGTTCGTGGCCGAGTTTTTCCAGAGCTTCAAATATTTCTTCGCGGTCGTGCTTCTCCACTTTCTTCTTGCGGCGCGGCTTCTTGCCGACTCTCTTTTCCGGCTTCTTTTCGGGCTCGGGCTCGGGAGTATCTTCTTCCCAAATGTCGTACAGGATCGCGACTTTTAGTTTTTTCTTGATGTCATGCATAACTGTCTCCCAGCGGTTTCAGCGCTGAATAAACTTCCCTCTGGTTAAGTAATTCATGGCCATTACGGTGGCATAGGCCGAGATTTCTGTCAGATACTGCCGTTCCAGCTTCACATCCGCCAGTAGTTCCAATTCACGTACACGGGAGAGGATGGATTCAATCAGGTTCTTAATCAGCGGACGCTGCACACCGGTCCAGTAAGCGACTTTGTCGATCAGCGGCTTGCGGTTTTCTTTAATCAGGTCCGCTGCGGGCCGGACACCTGTTCGACGCCGTTTCGATACGAGAAAAATATCAATCAGGTCGGTGTCCAGTGCGAGTTTTTCCGGCACTGGCTCCTGGTTGGCCATTTGCTCGTAGAATTCATGGACGGTCGTATCCATTTCTTCCACGGTGATGTCGGTAACGCCCGCGCGGACTGGGTCCGTGTTCCGAAAACGCTTGGCTGTGCGCTCCATATATTTCAGCTTGGCCAGCGCGCCCCAGTGTTTATACTTTTCGCGCCAATTGGAACGCGGGGTGAGCCACACTGCAAAAGTTTCGGCAAAATCTTCATCTGGATGCTTCTGCGCATACCAGCCAGCCATATGGCGAACAAACTTTCTCGAAAACGGAACAGGCTTGTATTTGTCGCGATAGGGCCGCCGAAACGGTCCGAACAACTCCCGCCATTCCGGAGTTTTGTACAGCTCGTAGGCGTAGTTGTAGGCGTGACCCGCTTCGTGGCGCAGGTACATCATGATCTCGCGCGCGTCTTCGAGGTCGTTCATCTCGGATTCCAACTGCTGGAGTTTCGGATTCGCCAAATAAAACGGGATGCCGATCACGGGCTCTCCGGAGGGGCAGCCCCACTCGTCGCTGAGGTAGCAGCGGGGATGGAATCTGCCGATGCCCTTGCGGTCCAGCTCTTTGTAAAGTTGCACGACGAAGCGCTCGAGCGGAGACCCCTCGAGCTTCAAGCCCAGATCGCGGATGGGCTTGCTGAGCATTTCCTGCAAGTCGGCCTGCAACTCCGACGGAGCTGTTTCAAATCCCTGCATGTCACTCCCATGTCGAGCATAGCAGGATTAGGGGTATTTTTAGAGGGTCAGAACGCGTGGCGTAGCACCTTGGTAATCGCGCAGAAGCGTTGGAAGAACGCAATTCCTACGTGATGTGCAGCCGCCAGAGGAAATAACTGCCTGCTTCGCGCAGCACAGCCTGCACGCGTTGCCAGCGGGTTTGTGGAATTGAATTGGGACGAGGTGCGGCGTAGACCGTGACTCCGTCGGCAGCGAGGATTTGCTTGATACGGAACAGATGAGCGGCGTCACTCACGGCCAGACACGTCTGTAAGCCGTTGCGGTGCAGGATTTGCGAAACGCGCTGCGCAGACTCGGCGGTATCGGTACCTTGAGTTTCGGCGATGAGGGCGGTCTCGGGAATGCCGCGATGCGAAAGGTATTCCATGCCGACGCCGCCTTCGCTGTAACTGGGATCGCCGCCGGAGCCTCCCGTAGTGATGACCAGGGGAGCGAGGCCGCGTTGATACAGTTCGTAGGCGTGATCCAGACGTGCTCTGAACACAGGGGAAGGGTGCCCGGAATATTCGGCGGCGCCAAAAACTACGATGGCTGAGGCGGGCCGCAACTCTTCCCGCGAAGCTTGCTCGGTGATACGCCAGCAGGTCCAAGCCAACTCGGCGGCCATCCACAAACAGAACAGAAAGAGCAGGCGAATCCAGAAGCGGCGGCGAGAGCTGGCTGCCGTGGCGGACGGAGAATCAGGAGCGGTTGTCATCACCGGTCCAGAAGCTTGGAAATCTCCTCGGAAGCGATGGCGCCTTCGCGCATGATGCGCCAAATAATTGGGTCGCTGAGATCGACGATGGTGGAGGCGACGTCGCGCGGCGAGGGGCCGCCGTCGACAATAATTTCAATGCGTCCGTCGAGTTGCTCGCGAACCTGCTCGGCACTGGTACACTCCGAAGCGCCACTGAGATTGGCGGAGGTTGCCGTGATCGGAATGCCCGCCGCTTTGATGACGGCCAACGGAATTTTCGCAGATGGAACACGCAACGCCACATTCCCGGTATTCGCGGTGACCTTAAGGGGCAGGCGTGACGAGGCTTTTACAATCATCGTCAGCGGCCCGGGCCAGAACTTGCGAGCGAGCTCGTGAAACGCATCGGGTAGGAACGCAAGCTCTTCGGCCTGATCCACGCTTTCAATGAGCAGCGAGAGAGGCTTATGGCGGGAGCGCGTTTTGATCTCGTAGACATTGTCAACGGCGCGCAGGTTCAACGGATCTGCGGCCAGCCCGTAGAATGTATCGGTTGGCATGCCCAGCACTTTGCCGGCGCGGATTTGGTCGGCGGCATACTTGATGAGCCGCTCTTCCGGATTTTCACTATTGATTTTTAGAATTTCTGCCCGCACTCGGGACCCTCGAAAACGGAGTTCGATCTAGACGGAACTAAAGAAAACTAAGACACTTACCATACCACGCCGGAGGCTCTCTTCAACACGGAGAAGCTTACCAAAGGCGTATCATTCTTGAGCCGCCGCTTGAGCGTCGCTTGAAGCGACACAGTTCGATAGACCTATGCCTGAAGCTCCAACCTCGTCGAGTGCCAGTCAGCGCCTCCGCGCTGTGAGTGGTCGCCATAACTCTCTGTTGAAGGATTTGCGCGGGGTTTATGCGCACGGAACGCTGACCGACGACGGCTGTTATGCGATTGAGGGCGTTCGCCTGATGGAGGAGGCAATTCGCAGCGGGGTCAAGTTTCGCGCAGTATTTTTCAGCGATTCGGCTGGCGGATTGATGGATCGTATTCTGCAACAAATTAGCCACCAGGTAGATACGCTGCTGGTTCCGGCAAAACTGTTTCAGGAGACTGTAACCAGCGAATCTCCGCAAGGCGTGGCGGCTCTGGTGTATCGCAAAGAAGCTTCGCTGGAAGATGCGTTGCTGGGTGCGAAACCGGCGCTGCTAGTGGTCGCGGCTGGGTTGCAAGATCCTGGCAATCTGGGGACGATGCTGCGCTCAGCGGAGGCATTTGGCGCGGGAGGGATCGTGCTCGGAGAGGGCACGGTGAGCGTCTACAACCCAAAAACGGTAAGGGCTACGGCAGGATCAATCTTCCGTCTGCCTGCGATTGCAGCGAAGCTGGCGGATGTGATTCCACGCCTACGTGAGAGCGGGGTACGGTTGTTTGCCACGTCGTCGCATAAGGGGACTGCTTTGGATCAAGTTGATCTCTCGGGGCCTGCGGCGTTCTTTATTGGGAACGAAGGAGCAGGGTTGCCTCGAGATCTGGGACCTTGGATGGATGAGTTCGTCGCCATCCCACAAGCGAAGCCGGTGGAATCCCTGAATGCGGGAATTGCGGCTAGCATAATTTTGTATGAGGCGGCACGGCAGCGGAGGGCTTCGGCAGCGAGCAACGAAGAATCAGCGACTGGGCAAGTCAAAAGCGCGCGGACAAGAGTGTCCGCGCCACACGAGCTATGAATCTTTTTCAACCCATTCCGCCCGATCAAGCGCAGCAAGAGGCACAGCGCCCGCTGGCGGACCGGATGCGTCCGCGCTCGCTGGACGAATATGCGGGGCAGGAACATCTTGTCGGTCCGGGCAAGCCGTTGCGCCTGCAAATGGAGCGTGACGACAGCGGGTCCATGCTGTTTTGGGGGCCTCCTGGGACCGGCAAGACGACCTTGGCGCAGATTATTGCGCGCATGAGTCGCGCCGAGTTTATTGAATTTTCCGCTGTGCTTTCCGGCATCAAGGAAATCAAGCAGGTGATGGCGGATGCGGAACGCGCGCGCCAATATGGCACGCGGACGATTCTTTTCATCGACGAAATTCACCGTTTCAATCGCGCTCAGCAGGATGCTTTTCTTCCGCATGTGGAGAAGGGAAATATTCGGTTGATTGGCGCCACGACGGAGAATCCGTCCTTTGAGATCAACGCGGCGCTGCTCTCGCGATGCCGTGTCTATGTGCTAAAGGCACTGACGGAAGAGCAGATTGTGCAGCTTCTGCGCCGCGCGCTGGGAGACGGCGAACGAGGGCTCGGCGCGATGCAGGTGAGCGCGAACGATGAGGTTCTGCTAAAGATTGCCATCTACACAAATGGCGATGCGCGCGCTGCTTACAACGTGCTCGAAGTCTCCGCGTCTTTGGCGGTGGAAGGGCCTCACGATGGCCCGGCCACGATCACTGACAACATTGCGCAAGACGCATTGCAGAAGCGAACCTTAATTTACGACAAATCCGGCGAAGAGCATTACAACCTGATTTCCGCGCTGCACAAGTCGGTGCGAAATTCCGATCCTGACGCTGCGCTGTATTGGCTGGGCCGCATGCTGGAAGCTGGAGAAGACCCTCTGTACGTGGCGCGGCGTGTGGTCCGCATGGCTGTAGAAGATATTGGCTTGGCTGATCCGCAAGCACTGGCGCTTTGTATGGCTGCCCGTGATGCGGTGGACTTTATCGGACTCCCCGAGGGGAATCTGGCTCTGGCGCAAGCCGTGGTTTATCTCTCGATCGCACCGAAGTCGAATGCGCTGTATACCGCCTACGGAAGCGTCACGCGAGATGTGGAACAGACTGCCGCCGATCCCGTCCCATTGCATTTACGGAACGCACCGACCAGCCTGATGAAAGGATTGGGCTACGGCCAAGGCTACCAATACGCCCACGAAGTCGAAGGCAAAGTCGCAAATATGCAATGCCTGCCCGAGAGTCTGCGTGGCAAGGTTTACTACCAGCCAACGAATGAAGGAATTGAGAAACGAATTCGGGAACGGCTGGAAGAAATCAAGAAACGCAGGGGAGCCGTGTAGGGCGAGCATTGCTGCTCGCTACGCTGACACGTATCTTGTGAACTCCAAGAACTACCGAATCCGTGCGCGGTGTTCTTTCAAAATGCATTTGTCCATCACCACGAAAACGCCTGCGGCGCGGGCCTTGGCGGCTGCCTCTTCATGGACAACATCTTCCTGCATCCAGATGGCAGGAATCTTCAGCTGGATGGCTTCATCCACAAGGTCCGGCACAAACTGAGGCTTGCGGAAGATGTTCAAAATGTCGATCTTGTCAGGAATCTCCGCCAACGTTGCATAGGACTTCTCGCCCAGTACTTCGCGCACCTGCGGGTTCACGGGAATAATTCGATAGCCATGTTGCTGCATGTATTCGGAGACGCCGAAGCTGGGTCGCATTGGGTTATCTGAGATGCCGACCACGGCAATGGTTTTGGAATTCTGGAGGAGCTTCGCGATGGGATCGTTCATGATTTTGGAACAGAGAAGTTAGTCGCTCTTGGAAGTACTCATTTTTTGCTTGTACATGCGCAGCGCCATCTTGCGAACGGTATCGGAAATTTCTTTGTTGTTGGAAAGGTTCTTCAAATCTTGCGTCATCAGGTTCTTTCCGAGCCCCAATGCAATATCGATGGGCGTGCGCGGATTGAAGGTCAGGTTGCGAACGATGTTGTAGTTTTTCATGAAGCGACGACGCATGCTGATGCCGCGCAGCAGGGTTTCCAGGACGTTTTTCTGGCCGGCCAACTTCTCCACTTCACCGTCGGAAATCTTTGGTGAATCCAGCACAGCTAGCGCAACAATCTTCGTACCATCCCGCGCCAGAATGGAGCGCTCTTCTTTACCGCCTAGAAGTGCCAGCTTTACGCGGCCTTTCACGTCCAGGCGTGCAATTTTCTGCAGCACGCTTTCCCTGCTTTTCTCGGGCTCGGGCTTCTTGCGAGCCCGCGCTGCGGCAGCACCACCGCCCACAGATGTGGCAGGGGCCACAGCAGGCTCGGTTTCTATGGCATCCGCGAGCGGTTCTTCGATTTCTTCGCTCTCCAGTCCATACGTTCCACCCATGGGGCGGAACGGGGTGCCTTCTTCGGCGGCAATGTCGGCGGCATATTCGCGTTCGAACGCGCGCACGGCATCCGCAACTTCGGCAGATTCATTCTCCAAACCATCCTCTGCGAGGCATTCGAGCGCGTTGACCGGAGCAACTGTTCCATTTTCAGACTGCGTTAGTTGCAAGCCGGATTCCGTGCCCCCGACGACGCGCATCTCAAGGCCCGATAGCCAATTACGTACTTGTTCCGTTTCCTGGCTGGTCAACCGGGGATTGCGCGTAAGCGCGTTCAATATTTTTGGCGACTCGCGCGCTCGCACGCTGGCCAGCAGCGCTCGCGCAACATCACGTGATCCATCCGACGCAAGGGGAGCCAATACCTCCTCGCGTATGGATGGGTTTTCCAGCAAGGCAGGCAGTAGACAAGGACGCAAATTCTCCGGAGCAATGAAATAATTCAAAACTTCCAGCGGCGTCTTCGGATCACGCGCGGCTTGCATCGACGCTTTCTCGTCCCAAACCGCTAAAGTCATCTGCGCCTGCTCGCGGAACACGGGGTTGTGGGTCAGGTAAATCAGTATCTCAAGGATCTCTTCGGCAGGTACAGAAAGAGCGCCGCGCGCCGCCGCCTGCACCAGATTGGCAGGTACGGACGACGCCTTAATTAGATCGAGCATGCGTGGCATGTCAGAGTCCCTATTCCTCACGCCGGAATTTCACGGCCGCGTCGCTATACGTTCCAATTCAGACACAAAACGTTCCAACTCATCCACCAGGCGGTTACCAGGGCGCTGCTGGAGAATGCCCAACACTGCCCGGTAATACCAAAGCGTCCCTTCGCGACGGCCCGCGAACCGTTCCCAAACCGCCTCGCCCACATAGCGATAGTCCGCCACGATGGAACGGACGTTATGCAATTTATCTGCCGCTGACACTAGACGAACATCTTCCCCGGCCTCCCGCAAGTGCCGGAGGTAATGTTCTTTACGGGCGCGCCACGGCGGCTTGGGGAAAACGTCGGTATCGCTGCACCCCTCGACAATATCGGCCACCCGGGCGCCAAAACGCTCCCTCACCTCAGCCAACAGTGGCGCACCTCCACAGTCCTCCACCACATCGTGCAGGACGGCTGCAATGGCCTGATCCTCGTCTCCACCGGCCTCCAACACCAAGGCCGTGACGCTCAGCAAATGCGCGATGTAGGGGACTTGGCTCTGCTTACGAGTCTGGCCGCTATGTTTGCGAAAGGCAAAAAGAAGAGCATCTTCAAAAGGGGTCCCGAGTTTCGGCGCTCCCCGCTCGAGCTTTTCGTTCTCGTTGGACCGCGCGTCGTGCGTCATGTAGATTTCTCGTTACGCCGGGCCAAGAGATAGCCGCGAATTAGCAGTTGCAGGTCGCCGTCAATCACGCGATCCACATCGCCAATCTCGACTTTCGTGCGGTGATCCTTCACCATGCGGTACGGCTGCAAAACGTACGAACGAATTTGTGACCCAAAGTCACTCTCGAGTTTGGAGTCTTCCTGCTTCTTCAAGATTTCCTTCTTCTTCTCCAACTCAAATTCGTACAGCTTCGACCGCAGCATGCTCATGGCGTGATCTTTGTTTTTGTGTTGCGAACGCTCGTTCTGGCAGGCAGCCACCAGGCCCGTTTCAAGATGAGTAATGCGGACCGCCGAATCGGTAGTATTCACATGCTGCCCACCTTTACCGCCGGAGCGGTACGTGTCAATGCGAATGTCCTCTGGCTTGATGATGATTTCAATGCTGTCATCAATTTCCGGCGAGACAAACACGCTGGCAAAAGAAGTATGCCGCCGTTTCGCCTGGTCAAACGGCGAGATGCGCACCAGCCTGTGCACCCCAATTTCTCCGCAGAGTAATCCGTAGGCATATTCACCGGTAATGGTGAATGTCGCCGATTTGATGCCAGCTTCTTCGCCGGGCTGGTAGTCGTTCATCACGGTCTGGAAGCCCTGCCGTTCAGCCCAGCGCAGGTACATGCGCAGCAGCATCCCGGCCCAATCCTGCGATTCCACGCCACCCGCGCCAGGGTGGATGGTCATAATCGCGTTGCGCGGATCGTTGTCGCCGGAGAGCAGAGTCTTGGTTTCGACGGTTTCCACAAGCTGGCGCAACGAATCAATTTCACGACGTAGGTCGGCGGAAACATTCTCGCCTTCACGCCCAAGATCGAAATACGCTTGCACGTCTTCGGTGCGGCGTACGAGGTCGCTTTCGGTCGCAAGAATGCTTTCGAGCCGCTTCTTCTCGCGCATCACTTGCTGAGATTTTTGTGGATTCGACCAGAGGTCAGGCTCGGCAGCCTGCTTCTCAATTTCGGCTAGCTGGTCGCGGGTTCGAGCGGGGTCAAAGATACTCCCGCAGATCGCGAACCTTGTTGCGGAGAGGCGTGTATTCGCGTTCGAGTTCTTCAATCATGATGGTTTTTGCGCCGCGCGGCTCGTCCCAGAAAAAAAACTTGCCGCAACAGCGCCCACAGAAATTATCGCACACAGGTGGGCAAACCAGTCGCCATGCCGGGTATAGAACGTAGTATCTTCCATCAACGCATAGGGAGCTTCCAGGCGCGTCCGCTGCTTGCGCGGAATCTGCGCTGTCAGGCGACCATCGGGATCGATGGCCGCGGTCAACCCAGTATTCGTGGCGCGGAGCAGCCAGCGATGGTTTTCCATGGCGCGCATCCTCGCCTGCAGCAGGTGCTGCGCCCAGGCACCACTGTCCCCGTACCAGCCATCGTTGGAAATGTTGATAAAGACCTGCGCACCGTTTGCCGCAAACTGCCGCACTTCATCAGGGAAAACGGATTCGTAGCAGATAAACACTCCCAGTCTCGTGTTGCCCGCCTGGAGCGGCTGCCGGGAGGAACCGTGAGCGAAGTCTCCAACTTCCTTGGCCAGCATATCCATAAAAGGAAGAAATCGGCGGAAAGGAACATATTCTCCGAATGGAACCAAATGTACTTTATCATATCGCCCAGTCCAGTCGCCCGTAGGATTCACCAGCGCCGCAGAATTGTAAATAGCGTCGGACCGCGGCGAAGCTTGACCTGGCGAACCCTTCCCAGACATTTGCATGCCGTGCATCATGGGATCGTCATAACCAAGGCTTCCCGCCACCACCCAAGCTTGCGATTGTCGAGCCACGTTGCTGAGCGCGTCGCGGAAGAACGGGTCGCGCGTATTGAAGGGTGACGGCGATTCCGGCCAGACGATCAAATCTGCCTTCGAGCCTGAAGCCGCGCCCACAAAGCTCAAATCACTGAATTCTTGCAGCCTTTGCCGGTAGTAGTCGTCGGTCCACGGGGCTTCCGTCACCGCAAGATTCTCTTGCACAAGAACCGCATGATGGTCCGTAGTATTCGGCTCAGATGGCAGCCAGCGACCCGCCTGCAGCAGCGCCGCAACCACAAAACACGCCGCAAGCATCTTCATTCGGCGCCCTCGCGGCATTAACCAAGACGCAGCCAATGCGGCGTTCACCAGTGCAATCTCAAATGAAATTCCGTAGACGCTCGTAACCGTCGCTATCCGCGCCAGTGGAATATTGTCGACCTGCACAGTCCCCAAAAGATTCCAAGGCACACCGATAATGCGCGTCCTTGCGAGTTCCACAGCCACCCAAAGCAGCGGCACCAGAGCCAATGCAAACCGACGCACCGCACCGCGCGAACTAGCCAGTAATCCGAACAACAACCCAAACAAGCCGTGATGCAGCCCCATCACCATGCAGTAAGCCAGCAACAGCAAAGCGGAAACGGCGACATTCAACCCGCCGTACTTATGCAGAGTGTCAAAAATCCAATAACAAGTTCCGCCATACCAAACAATTCCGGAGACGTACGCCAGCAGAAAACCCTGCCACGGAGTCGAGGGCAGCAATCTATTTCCAGCTGATTCAAGTTGCAGAGTTTCGGGTCGGCGCGCATTGAGCAGCGCTACAAAAAGGGGCGCCAACGCGATCCAGCAGAGAGGATAAAATCCTGGCAAAGGAAAGATCACAACCTGCAGGCAGGCCGACAGCAGGCTTAGGAGCCAGGCACGATGTTGAATTCCGCGCACGCGCCTCAGGATAGCAGAAGGCATGCTCACGTTTCGGCCGGGCTGGCGTTGAAGAAACAAGATAGCTCGGCGAACTAACCTACTCGGTCACCGCATCCGGGGCATCTTTCTCAAACAGCACACGGAGCATCTTGTAGGCACACACAGGAATTACAATCACGCAGCCCACCACACCTGCACCGAAAATCCAGGCAAGGCCGGGAGCAATCAACTTCGTGACCAGAAATTCAAACATGAGCGACTCCCACCAGAACCAAGCATAACGATTCTCGGTAACCGACACTAGCATTGCCTGTGCATCGTTGTCCACATGTGTCGCATCAGGTAAGATAGTGAACTTATGGATGAGGACGTCAGCCGCCTGCCCGAATCCGGCAGGATGAGAACTCCTTTGAACTTAGTTACCTGAGTCCCGACCATTGCAATGGCAGCGAAATTGGCATGACCCGTAGGCAGGAACCTTAGTTTCTCAATTTAAAGATGGCATCTTCCAGTCCCCCACTCTCCAATGTCTCGAACCGCGTTCGCATCGTAGTCGCGACGTCGGTCATGCTTACATTCATTTCGTATTGGCGCGCCGCTGCCATCGTACTCAACGACCTTGCCTCTTCCGCGTTTTATGCCTGCGGAATCTCTGAACAAGCGGTTGGCAAGTCGGCGCCTTGGTTCATCGTCGCGGTCATGTTCTTTTCGTTTGCTGTCCGCGCGGTCTACGTGGAGAGCTGTTCCATGTTCGTGCGCGGCGGCGTCTACCGCGTCGTCAAGGAAGCTCTGGGCGGCACCCTCGCCAAACTCAGCGTCTCCGCACTAATGTTCGACTATATTCTGACGGGACCGATCTCCGGCGTTTCCGCAGGGCAGTATATTGCTGGCTTAATCAACGAAGTTCTTTCGACTCTGAATACTCACGGATGGTTGCCCCGCGCGTTCCAATCCCTGTTCCACGGCACTCCGCACATCTCTGAAAATTTCCTTTCTGTGGCGTTCGCTCTCGCCGTCACCATCTACTACTGGTGGGAGAATACGAAGGGGCTGCACGAATCCAGCGAAAAAGCTCTTCGCATCATGCAGATCACAACCGTGATGGTCGTGGTTTTGCTTGGATGGTCGTTTGTCACCGTATTGAAGAATGGCTATCAGCCCATCCCTTGGCCCACACCCGCCAATCTGCATTTTAACGATAGTTCTCTCGGCTTCCTCAAGCACATGAAGCTGGCGCACCTGATGGGACTCTTCGGCATCCTTGTCGCTTTCGGTCACTCGGTGCTGGCCATGAGTGGCGAAGAATCCCTGGCTCAGGTCAATCGCGAAATCGCCCATCCCAAGCTCAAGAACCTCAAGCGCGCCGCGATCGTCATCGCCATCTACAGCTTCCTGTTCACGGGCCTGGCTTCCCTGCTGTCGGTCATGCTGATTCCCGACGCCGTCCGCATCCCGGTTTATAAAGACAATCTCATCGCGGGTCTGGCCATGTATATGGTGGGCCCGCATGTTCTCCGGTTGGCTTTCCGCACATTCGTAGTGGTCGTCGGCTTCCTCATTCTCTCCGGCGCCATTAACACCTCCATCATCGGCTCCAACGGAGTCCTGAGTCGCGTCTCGGAAGATGGCGTGCTCGCCGACTGGTTCCGCGTTCCCCATCGCCGCTTCGGCACCAACTACCGCATCATCAACATGGTGGTGATTCTGCAGCTCGTCACCATCCTCTACAGCCGCGGCGACGTCTATCTCTTGGGCGAAGCCTACGCGTTCGGGGTCATTTGGAGCTTTACCTTCAACTGCCTCGCCATGCTTGTCCTGCGCTTTAAATACAAAGGCGAGCGCGGTTGGAAAGTGCCTCCGAACATCCGCATCGGGAGCGTTGAATTTCCGGTAGGCATTGCGGCCGTATTTCTCGTTCTGTTCAGTGTTGCTGTCACCAACCTCTTTACCAAATCCGTGGCAACGGTGGCCGGGATCGGGTTTTCAGCGGTTTTTTTCGTGATCTTTACGATTTCCGAAAAGGTGAACCGCCGCAAACACGCTAAAGCTGAACTGGAAATGAAGGAACACTTTCAGCTCCTCCAGCGTGACACGGTTGAAAGCGAAGGCTTGGGCATCCGCCCCGGCAGCATCCTGGTCACAGTCCGCGACTACAACACGCTGAACCACTTGAAGTGGGTGCTCGACCGAACCGATATGCGCGACCAGGACGTTGTCGTGATGTCGGCCCGCATCAGCCAAGTTGGCGCTGGAGCCTATGATCTCGCCGCAGAGCAGATTTTCAGCGACTACGAGCAACGCTTATTCACGAAAGCAGTTAGCGTCGCAGAAGGCTTTGGCAAGAAGATTTCCCTGCTCGTAGTTCCCGCCAGCGATGTCTGGTCGGCCATCGCTCATACTGCCAAGAATCTGGAGTGTTCCGCCGTGGTTGCCGGACTCTCCGCCAAAATGACAGCAGAAGAACAGGCTTTC
>JAYVEP010000047.1:0-40900 GCA_043749225.1 Acidobacteriaceae bacterium | reverse complement strand
CTGGCGAAGATCCCTCGCGAGAACACGAAGACGAAAGACATCACGGGCGGTCTGCCGCGCGTTGTGGAACTCTTCGAAGCTCGTAAGCCGCATGAAACCGCGGTCATCAGCGAAATCGATGGTGCGGTCAAGTTCGGCGAAGTTGCCAAGGGTCAGCGCAAGATCTACGTGGTCGCAGAAGACGGAACGGAACGCGAATACTCTGTACCCCGCGGCGTTCACATCAACGTGCAGGAAGGCGAGATGGTTCGCGCCGGAGAGCCGCTGATGGATGGTCCTCTCAATCCGCACGACATCCTTGCCGTTCTGGGAGAGAAACAACTGCAGAAGTATCTGGTAGATGAAATTCAAGAAGTCTACCGGTTGCAGGGTGTGACGATCAACGACAAGCATATTGAAGTGATCGTCCGCCAGATGATGCGCTGGGTGAAGGTGGAAGACGTGGGAGACACAGCGTTCCTGCTGGAACAGCAAGTGGATAAGTTCCGCTTCCGTGAGGAGAATGATCGTGCGATTGAGAAGGGTGGCAAGCCTGCAACCGGACGTCCGCTACTCCTCGGCATCACGAAGGCCTCGCTGTCCACCGACTCATTCATCTCCGCTGCGTCGTTCCAGGAAACGACACGCGTTCTTACCGAAGCTGCGATTCAGGGAGCTGTCGATCACCTGCGCGGCCTGAAAGAAAACGTGATTGTCGGCCGTCTCATTCCGGCTGGAACTGGAATGGAACATTACCGCAACGTGAAGCTCTCACAAGAACTCGAAGAGGCTGCTGCGAAGGTGCAAGAAGAAGTTTCCGCCGCCTACGAGGAAGCCGAGCGTGCGTTGGAAATGATGCGGCACGAAGGCGAGACAGAAGAGCTCGCAGCCGAGTAAGAAAATGGAATGCAAAGGCAGAGGTGCACTTTTCGCCTCTGCCTTTTTCAGTTTCACCTGGTTCGCCGTTCTTATTCGGAATTTGAGTGCAGCCTAAGCGAGTGGAATTCAAGCCTGAGCCCGAGATTGAGTCCGAGATGAAGCTCGAGCCTAAGCGCCACGCGCGTGCTGGAGGGTTGGGGTTGGAACAGCCTGTCGCGCACTTCGCCGGGCTCTTGCGCGTGGCTCTCTGGCGAGCCTTTGAGCACGATGCTTTCTCCTTAGCAAAGGCATCGGCGTATTCTTTGATTCTTACTTTTTTCCCGGCCTTGATGGTAGTCGGTTCCGTTCTCGCAACCTCGCACAAGACCGAAGTCTATCTACGGGAAATCGCGTATGCAGTCGGCAAGGCCCTACCCGCGGGATCGGCGACGGCCCTTGCATATCTCAAAGGCAGCACGCAGCGACCCATGAACTTGATCATTAGCACATCGTTGCTGACGCTCTGGACTGCCTCCGGCATTATAGTTTCGTGGATGGAAGCCTTTCGTAGAGCCTACGATCTTCCGAAGGTCTGGGGGCTGGTGAAGGAACGCCTCATCGCATTCTCACTCGTAATCCTGGCTGGAATACCTCTTACATTTGCCACTGTACTCGTCGCGTTCGGCAGTCGGATCGAAACACGCATTCTCTTTTACACCGACCGCGAATTTGGCCCATACATCCTCCTGCTGTGGACAGCAATTCGTTGGCTCATCGCAATTCTGACCAGCATTTCCGTCATCGCGCTTATCTATCACAATGCAGTTCCACGCACGCAGCCTTGGCCTAGCGTACTTCCGGGTGCGACCCTGGCCACAGTTCTCTGGTTCGCGTCCACGGCCGCTTTCGGATGGTACCTGCAGCGCTACGCCGACTACAGCCTGATCTACGGTTCGCTGGGGGCGGGCATTGCCTTGTTAGTATGGATGTACATTATTTCGCTGATCATTTTGGTAGGCGCTGAGTTTAATGCCATGCTGTTTCCGCGCGGCATCAATGGTGGAAGTTCGACTGCCGCATAAGTTCCCGGGCTACTAAGACATAAAATACATCAACGCAAGTCCGCAGTGGAGGAAGAAGACGCTTGGCAAGTTCTGGAAGCCCGACTCAAGAAGAAAACCGTTACCGTCGTCGCGCCAAGATTATTTGCACCATCGGCCCCGCGTCCGGCAGCGAGGAAATGGTGCGTGACCTGTTGCGCTGCGGCATGAATGTCGCGCGCTTAAATTTTTCCCACGGCACGCACGAAGATCATATCCAGAGAATCGCTATGCTGCGCCGTGTAGCCGCCGAGCAGGGTCGTACCGTCTGCATTTTGCAGGATCTGCAGGGACCCAAGATTCGTACGGGGAAATTGCCAGACAAGAAACCGATTCTTCTCGAGGCCGGAAAGCAGATCACGATCACTCCCCGAGACGTATTGGGAACGCCACAACTTGTAGGTACAACGTTTCAAACCTTGGCGCAAGATGTCGAGCCCGGCGCTCGCATTCTATTTTCCGACGGTCGTATCGAACTGCACGTCGCTTCCATCGACGGTCGGGATGTAACCTGCGACATCATCAACGGCGGAATGCTGGCCGAGTCGCAAGGCATCAACATCCCGGGAGCGGCGTTGAGCGTTCCTGCGTTGACGGAAAAGGACCACGAAGATCTTGCTTTTGGCTTGGAAAATGATGTCGACATGATTGCTGTGTCCTTTGTTCGAACCGGCGCCGACATTCGCCTGGTGAAGGATTTGATCAAAAAGGCCGGCAAGAATATTCCCGTGATTGCGAAACTGGAAAAACCGCAAGCCATTGAAAATCTGGAAGAAATTCTGGAAGCTGCCAGCGGAGTGATGGTAGCGCGCGGTGATCTGGGAGTGGAACTGCCCGCCGAGCGCGTGCCCGTAATTCAGAAACACATCATTCAGCGTGCCGCCGAGTGGCGCAAGCCTGTGATTATCGCCACACAAATGCTGGAATCGATGATCGATAGCCCGCGCCCCACTCGCGCCGAAGTTAGCGATGTGGCCAACGCCGTCTTTGACGGTACGGATGCAGTCATGCTTTCCGGCGAGACGGCCAGCGGGAAATATCCTCGCGAGGCTGTCGCCATGATGGCGCGCATTATTGTTGAAGCCGAATCGAGCATGGCGCAGCAGCGTCTAATGCGTCGCCGTCGCGACGGGAGCAATGCTAAGAGTACGATCTCCGAAACAGTTTGCGAATCGATCGCATTGGCCGCCGAAGATCTCGACATGCGCGCCATCGCTGTCTTCACCGAGTCCGGCCACACGGCAAAGCTTGTTTCGAAGTATCGCCCAACGTGTCCTATCTTCGCGTTCGCGCGATCCGCTCCGGTGTGCCATTGGATGAATCTTCTTTGGGGCGTGTATCCACTAATGGCCGGATCGTCGAATTCCGCCGAAAGCATGGTTCGCGAAGCTGAGAGCGTTCTATTGAGTGGGGGCCAAGTTCGTATCGGAGAAATTATCGGAGTAGTGGCGGGCACCCAGATGGCGTCCGGTTCGACTGATTTCATGCGCCTGCATGTTGTGCAAGCGCCGCCCAAAAAAGAATTTGGGCATTAATTAGAACAAAGTTTCTAGCGGAGGCAGGCTGGCATGGCGGAAATTCTTTCGGTCGCGATTTTCGAACCACTAGAAGGTCAGGAAGACGCCGCCCTCGACACGTTGCGTGAATTAATGGCTGCCTTGGCAGCCAAACGCTACAGCCGCGACACCCTGCATCGCAACGCCAAAGAGCCACGGCACTACCTCTTGCTGCGTACCTGGCTCTCCGAAGATGCTCGCCGCTCCGCGCATGAAGATCCGGAGATTCAGAAATTTTGGGCCCGCCTTGGTCACGAAGTCCGCATCATAACGGTTTACGAAGTGCTGGAAGACGTGGCCTAGTTTTTGTTGTCATTCCGAAGGGTTCACCCCTGAGGGATCTGCTTTCGTTGAGGATTGCGTGGGCGCAGATTCGGTAGAACGTTTTGTCGATTCGCAACTCGACCCTCCCGTAGTCGGTTACCTCCATCGACCCTCTGTCCCGCCGTGCGAGGCTCTGGTTCTTACTCATGGCGCGGGTTCGAGTTGCGAAATCCCGCACTTAATTGCATTGGCGGAAGCTTTTGCCAGTGTGGGTTTCCTTGTTCTTCGTTGCGATCTTCCGTTTCGGCAAAAGTCGCCGCATGGCCCACCACCCTTCGGTAGCGCGGAACGCGACCGCGAGGGTCTTCGCAACTCGGTGAACGCGGTCCGCGAGCTTGTGCCGGGTCGTGTATTCCTCGGGGGAAGTTCTTACGGAGGTCGTCAGGCCACCCTACTGGCTGCTTCCGATCCAGGTCTGGCTGCGGGCCTGCTGCTACTATCCTACCCTCTGCATCCACCGCGCAAACCGGGCCAGCCCCGCATTCAGCATTTTCCAGAACTGCGAACGCCCGCGCTGTTCGTGCACGGAACGCGGGATCCTTTCGGTTCTGAAAATGAAATACTGGAAGCATTGAAATTGATTCCTGCCTCGACACAATTACTCAAGATCGAAGGTGCGGGCCACGATTTGAAGGCTGCGGCCAAACGGCAAGTTGAAGGTGGCCCGCCGCTAGCAGACCGAGTCATGAATGAATTCCGGGCGTTCTTCGGAGGAATCTAGCACTTCAGAACAAAGGCTTGGCCTGTTCCGTGCTAAACCGAGGACACTCAGTTTACCCACTTCGATCCCGAACCGCCCTTAGGTTTGCGCGGCCCATCGTCCTCGGGAGGGATGTAGTTGCCCTTATCGTCGAAGTGCACGTCGCGCTCAAACTTCCTCATATAAACTCCAAACTTCTTGGCCGCCTGCCGGCGCTTCCAGCGCTGCCACTCATTGCGGATGCCATAATATTTTTCGGAAGTTTCAAAGCCTAAGCCGCGTCGGGGGATGAACTTTGCGTAGAGGAACCCAAACAGCAATCCGCCAACATGAGCGAAGTTAGCAACATGGTCCCCAGAGGGTACTAACGTAGCGACGAATACCCCCAAAACAACAATTGCTACGAGATACTTCACTCGCATCGTAATCGGAATTATGAAGGCGAGCAAAAGAGTAAATTCGCGATCTCCGTCGACCACCGCGAGCGCCATCAAAAGACCCAACGCGCCACCTGATGCGCCAATGACCCCGATCTCCGGCCTAGTTCCGAACAAGTGAGCGTAAGCCGCGGCGATGGTCACCAAGGCTCCACCCAGCACCGAAAAGAAATAGAGCTCCAGAAAACGCCGTGAGCCCCACTCCATTTCCATCAGGGACCCAACCATCCAAAGCACCAGCATGTTGCCGAACAAGTGCATCAGGCCCTCGTGCAGGAAGGAGTACGTAAGCACCTGCCAGATGCGACCGTGCAAAACCAGCGATGGGATCAGACCGAGGTAAGCTTCGAAATAAGTGTTGTAGAAATCGTTCGCGAAGACCCTGAGAATATACTGCACGATGAGCACAGCCGTGCAGGCCAGCACCAGCCGGCGGACCCAGCCCGAGAACGGCGGCAAAGCAAACGGAATTGGTAATCTAGGAGGCATATTTCTTCAAGATGAAGCGGCGCTCTACCCAACGGAGCATGCTCCACTCCTACCCAAAATAATTCAACTTCCGAATCCCTGTTACTGCTCCGGCTCCGGAACAAAAACCAGACTCTTATGCCCCGTCGCGTCCACGGCTCGTACCGCAAAAATCACGTTATCCTTCGACAATTTCAGCGTAGCACGAGTTACATTGCCCACGCGCTCCGAATGGTCCCACTCGGCACCGGAGGTATCGCGCCAGACGACTTCGTAGCTTGCTGCGCGCGGAACCGCTTCCCACGTTAATGTCGAGTCGTTCTGCAATTCCTTGGCCACCAGCCTCACCTTCCCCGGAGGCGCTGGCGCCGACGCCAGCGATCCCAGCGTCGCGGCGTTCAATTGCGCGACCTTCGCTACATAGTCGAAGTCCACAAATTTCGCCAGATCTCCATATTCCAACCCGTTCTCCGTGCGCACGTTCTGATGTTGGCGATCGTAGTTTTCGCGATATTCCGTGAACCGAACTCCCGCAAACCCGTATTCATTGAAGGCGCTGTGATCGCCTCCACGCAGGTAGCGGTCCAGCCGAAAGATCAGTGTTGGATTCAGGCCGGTTGAATACTCCTTCGCCGTTTCCGCGATATAACGCGCCACTTGCCGCGAGGGAGAATCGTTCTCTCCACCTAAGCTGCGAATCCTGTGCAGTTCCTCGTCGCTAGCAGATAAGGGTAGACTCTCGGAGAAGACGCGCACGGTTTCCGGTCTCCGGCCTTCGCTGCGATCGCCTCCGACGATATCGTTGTTCAGTACCGCCTCAATCTGCCAGCCCTGTTCTTTGGCTACTTTCGCGAAGTGCGTACTTCCGTTCAGACCCTGTTCTTCGCCCGCCACGGTCAAGAAAATAATGGTTGCAGGAAACTTGTAGCGACTCAGCACACGAGCGCATTCCAGGCTAACGGCGGTCCCACTGGCGTCGTCATTCGCACCGGGAGCATATCCGGTGGCGTCGAACGTATCGCCGTCGCGCGAATCGTAGTGACCCGTGACCAAAACAATTCGCTTCGCTTCGACGGGATCCGTGCCGCGCAGAACGGCGTAAACATTCACGATCTCGGTAGGCTTCGGAATGCGTCCTCCCGCAGCCTCGACAAAGGTGTCCGTTTTGACCTCCAGACAACCGCCACAGGCTTGCGAATAGCGCTCAAACTCGCTTTTGATCCAGGTCCGCGCCGCACCAATGCCCTGGCCAGAACTTACAGAAGCCGGATCAGCTGCCGAAAGTGTAGACCGCGTATGAAAGCTCACCAGCTTTTCGATGGTCGCCTGAATCCGTGGCGAGGAAACCTCCCGCAAAGCGCCCTGAATGGCAGCATCTGCAGCCGGATTCTGCGCCTGGCACGGCTGCGCGGCGACGGTCCAGATAAAACAGCTCAAAACGCCAAAACCTAGCGCTCGAACACCAAATATCCGCATTTGCACCTCAGTAAGGATGCTCCCAGAATAGGCTTTGCCAATCGAATGGCGCAAATTTTGCAAGACAACCCTTGACGAGCTTGAGCGGAAACTCTAAATATTATGAGGAGCCTTTTCATAACCGACGGAGGGATTTATGGTTTCTTGCCCTGAATGCGAGAGCAAGCTGGATTTTGATGAAGATGAGATTGACCAAGGGGAAGTTATTTCCTGTGTAGAGTGCGGTACCGATTTTGAAGTGGTCACTGCCAGTCCGCTGGAGCTGAAGGCGGTGGGCGAGGGCTACGAGGACGACGGCGACGACGGCGAGAAGGACGAGGAAGACGAGGACGGAGACTACTAGCCATACGCACCGCGCGGCGGACAGCGCCCGCGCCGCTCTCCAGCCCTTCGCCGCAAGCCGGAGAGCGGTGTCCCATGCTGCGCTTGTCCTGTTTGCCTGCTTGTCCGTGGCTTCCGGACTGACGGCTTCCGCGCAGACTGCCAGCCATCCGGCAAAAGCGCCAATCCATGCCAAACCTTTCGCCATCATCTTCGGGACGGCCTGGGATGCCAACAGCCACCCCGTGTATGGCATGCACGTTCATTTGCGCCGTGTAGGCGACAAGAAGCCCCACTGGGAGGCCTATTCCGATCACCACGGAGAGTTTTCCTTCCACGTACCCCCCGGGAAGGCCGATTACGAGCTTACGGGTGACCTCAAGTCTGGTAAGCCTGCTAAAATCATAGGTTTACCGCCGAAAGAGCCGGTTGCGGTCCACATTGAATTTGATGAGCGGATTGACACCGGATTGCATCTAATTAGGCAGTGAGCAAGGGTTTGCCTTGGAGGCTAACGTGAAGAAAGCATTAGCGCTTGCGTCCGTCCTGATGTTTGTGACGGCCACGGTCGTGGCGGCCACACCCAGCCCGTCCCCAGAGCCTTTTAAGGACGAGCCGCAGTCCAAAGTCTTAACCGGGCGTGTCCTCGATCCACAGGACAATCCTGTCGCTGGCGCCGTGGTGTATCTCACCAATACGCGCACTCGCGCCGTGAAGACCTACATTGCTGGCAAGGACGGCGACTACCGCTTCCCTGGCATCGCGTCCAACACGGACTACGAGATTTACGCGCAGTCGCAGGGCCACAAGAGCGACGTGAAGAGCGTGAGCCAGTTCGACTCGCGTAACCAGATCAACGTGAATCTGAAGGTTGATACGAAGTAGCCTGGAATAGCGCTAGGGGGTTTTGGCGAGTTCGACGCTGTCACCGACGCGAATCTCGCCACCCTCGAGCACGTGGCAGTTGAGGGCAAGCTTGCCGCCGAATTTCTGGACGATTTCCCTCAGGACTCTCGGGTTTTGCTCCAACGTATCGGGATCAAACGTGGTCATCACGCAGCGGCCGCGCAGATCCTCGATGCCGATCAGCACATTCCCAATCCGCAGGCGCTGACCTTCCCACGAGCGCTCCGCTAAACCCTCTACTCCCCCAAGGATGATGTTCGGCCGCAGTCGTCTGCTGTCACGCCCGAAGGCGGCAATGGCACCATTGGTCGCTACCAGCAGTGGGAGAACGTCGAACCGATCCGCGCTCTCATCCCGCACAAGTTGTGCACCAGAGCCGACGATGTCTACCACGCTCTGCAATACTTCGGGGGCGGTCCAAGGCAGTCCGTCGACCAGCGGCTCACCCGAGGAATGAAGCCTGGCTTTGTGGCCGAGCAGTCGATGATGCGTTCGGGACGTAATGAGGCGGCCGCTCGCGTCCTCAACGTGGACGACGCGATCTCCCTCAATGCCAAGAGTACCGAGCACTGCGTGATCGAGCTTTTCGCCAGCCATCGATTTTACGGGATAACGCCAGAGTTCTGCGACGTTCATGGGCAATGATTCTGCTTCGACTATCTCATCTTTGTGATCCCCGTCACACTTTTTAGTTACAAAACTCTCACAATCCCGCCGCAGGAAAGCTGTCACACTAAAATTATGGGCGGCTTTCCGATTCTGATTCAGGGTGGCATGGGCGCTGGTGTTTCCGACTGGCGGCTGGCGCGTGCTGTGTCCCGGCTGGGACACTTAGGAGTCGTTTCTGGAACAGCCCTGGATCAGATTCTGGCTCGGCGGCTTCAGGACGGCGACCCGGGCGGCAACATGCGGCACGCGCTAGAGCGTTTTCCCGTTCGCGCGATGACGAACCGAATTTTGCGGGAGTACTTCATCCCGGGCGGCAAGCAAGCGAGGGATTCCTACAAAACCCTTCCCATGCATTCCAAGGAAAACTGCCGCGAGCTGAAAGAGCTTTGCATCGTGGCCAATTTTGTGGAAGTTTTTCTTGCTCGCGAAGGTCACAACAATGCTGTCGGCATCAACTTTCTGGAGAAAGTGCAGATACCTCACTTGCCGAGCCTGTACGGCGCCATGCTTGCTGGCGTGGAGTATGTGCTGATGGGTGCGGGCATCCCGTTGAAAATTCCCGGCGTGTTGGATAAACTGGCGCGGCATGAAACCGCCAGTTACGAAATCTATGTCACCGGCGCGCAACCGGACGACGACAACACCATCACATTTGACTCAGGAGAATTCATGGAAGCGGGTGGATTCGATGAGACTGAACTGCCGTCTCTAGTTCGACCAAAGTTCTTGGCGATTATCGCTTCCAATACCTTGGCTACAACCATGGTGAAGAAGGCCAACGGCAAAGTGGATGGCTTTGTGATTGAAGGTCCCCGGGCCGGCGGACATAATGCGCCTCCGCGCGGGAAGCTGGTTCTGAATGCAGCGGGTGAACCGCTATATGGCGAGCGTGACGAGGTTGATCTCGAGAAGATTCGCGCGCTTGGTTTGCCGTTCTGGCTGGCGGGAGAGTACGGGCACCCGCAGAAAGTAAATGCAGCTCTGGCCGCTGGAGCGACCGGAGTGCAAGTAGGGACAGCATTCGCTTTTTGCGAAGAGTCCGGCCTTCGCCAAGACTACAAGCAAGCACTATTGGAACAGGCGATTGCAGGACAGGCCAAGGTGTTCACCGATCCGTTGGCATCGCCAACGGGATTTCCGTTCAAAGTCGCGCAGCTCGAAAACACATTGTCCGATCCGGAAACTTATGCAGCGCGTCCACGTATCTGCGATCTTGGATTTCTCCGAGAAGTCTATCGCGCCGCCGACGGCAAAGTTGCCTACCGCTGTCCGGGAGAACCCGTGGCAGTGTACGTGTCAAAGGGCGGAAATCCAGAAAATACGGTAGGTCGAAAGTGCCTTTGCAACGCGCTGGTGGCCAATATTGGACACCCTCAAATGCGTGCTGGCAGGCATCTGGAAGTCGGCTTGATTACGTCGGGCGACGATCTCAATACGATCCCGCAGTTTCTTTCGCCCGGCCAGCATTCCTATTCTGCGGCGGATGTCGTGAACAGGCTGCTGGGGACGGTGGAGCTCTTCATTTCGTCTTTGCCGGAGTCTTCCGTGCTGGCGGCTGCAGATGCACCTGACGGACCTCATCCGGCGGGGAATAGTGAGCTGCAATCTTTAGCTCGTGCTTGCTGTTGAATCGAAGCTTGGATTTGTCGAAAAATGTAGCGTCGCCGTCGCCGTTGGCATCCACATTCAGCTGGATTGCGTCGTTCCCCCAGCGCTTGTCCCGTCGGCGTGTATTTTCTAAATTAGCTATACTACTTTCGCCATGATTACATCCAAAAAACCGCATTTTCGATATTCTTCAGCCTTCAGTATCCTCACGGTCCTCCTTCTTGCCGCTCCGCTTTTCGCACAAAATGGAACAGCGTCTCGTGCCGCGGCGGCGGTCGACTCCATGCCGCATGCGAAGAAAATTGATCGCGTAGCGCTCTCTCCCGATGGAACGCAAGTCGCGTACATCGTGAAGGGAGAGCTTACGGTCGTTGCCGCGAACGGCGGCTCTTCCCGCGCGATTGCAGTGGACGGCCACCTCCCGCTCCGCGAGGCCGCTTGGTCTTCCGACGGCAAACACATCGCATTCCTCGCCGATCTTCCGGGCGAAGTACCTGCGGCTCAACTGTGGACGGCTTCCGCAGACGGCGGCAATTTGGCGAAGCGCGCCGAACTCAAAGGCTATGCTCAGGATCCCAAATTCTCTCCCGACGGCTCGAAACTTGCCGTTCTTTTTATGGAAGGAATGCCGCGCGTTGCAGGCCCTCTGCAGCCCATGACACCCCTCGCTGGAGAAATCAACGAGAAGATTTTCGAGCAACGCATCGCCACCATCGACTTGGCCAACGATCATCTGACGCAGGTCACCGCCCCTGATGTTTACGTTTACGAATACGACTGGACTCCGGACGGAAAATCCTGGGCCGCGATCCTTGCGCACGGCAATGGCGACGCGAACTGGTGGGTTGCGCGCCTCTACATCGTGAGCGCAGCGAATGGGGAGATGCGCGAAATTTATAAACCCAAGCTGCAGCTCGCCAATCCTCGCGTGTCTCCGGATGGCAAGAACGTAGCCGTCATTGAGGGATTGATGAGCGATGCGGGTCTCACCGGCGGCGAGATTCAGGTGATCCCGACCGCTGGCGGCGCTGCCCGGAATCTAACGCCCAATAGCATAACGTCTCCCTCGGCGCTGGCGTGGGCTTCCTCCGACCGCATCGCCTTCGCCCAAAATGAAGATGGAAACTCCAGCTTCGCCGAAGTGAATGCTGATCCGAACTCCAAGGCAAGCGCCGCGCATAAACTTTGGAGCGGAGAAGAACTGACCGGCACAGTCAGCGATGCCTGGGTTCCCGCCGCTGCATTCTCGCGCGATGGATCGACACCAGAAAGATCAGTCACCGCCATGGTGCGTCAGTCTGCCAGCGCTGCGCCGGAAGTATGGGCTGGCCCAGTCGGCAATTGGAAGCAGTTGACCCACCTCAACTCCGGCGTGAAACCTGCGTGGGGAGAAATCCGCAACGTGCATTGGCAAAACGGCAAGACCCGCGTGCAAGGCTGGCTCATGTTCCCCAAAAATTACGCGCAGGGCAAGACTTACCCGCTCGTCGTCACCGTTCACGGAGGCCCGTCGTGGGCCTGCACTTCCCACTGGGACGAGGAAGTCATGGGTCCCGAATCCGCCATGGGATATTTCGTTCTCTGTCCCAACCCGCGCGGCAGCTACGGCCAGGGAGAAGCCTTCACGCAAGGCAACGTAAAGGATTTTGGCGGCGGCGACTATCTCGACATCATGACGGGCATTGATTCGATTTCGAAACAGTATCCCATCGATCCAAAACGCATCGGCATTCGCGGCCACAGCTATGGAGGCTTCATGGTCATGTGGGCGACGACGCAAACCCACCGTTTCGCAGCCGCCGTAGCGGGCGCGGGCCTCTCTAATTGGCAAAGTTACTATGGCCTCAACGATATCGACGAATGGATGATTCCCTTCTTCGGCAAGTCCGTCTATGACGACCCCGCCGTGTATGCCAAGAGCGATCCCATGCATTTCGTCAAAGCCGTGAAGACGCCAACCCTGATCCTGGTAGGAGATCGCGACGGTGAAGTGCCCATGGAACAGTCCGTCGAGTGGTGGCATGCGTTATCGAATCAGAACGTGCCCACAAAACTCGTGGTCTATCCGAACGAAGGCCACCTATTCATAAAACCCGCCGACGCACGGGACTACACCCTGCGCACGCTGGAGTGGTTTGAGGAATGGTTTGCGAAAGCGGAATAGTGCTCGCGCACTAGGGGTTGGAACCTTTTGCTTTAGCTCTCGACCAATTCCCCGTGTTCGCCGACTGAAATGTGCGGAACCGGCTTCAGCGGGATGCTCAGCGCGTAACGGGCGTGCCTCCGTTCACCTTCACTTGTCAGCGCGCCTTTCTCTATAAGATCAGCCAAGTCACGTGTCGCCGTCGCACGCGAGGCTCCGGTAATCGTGCTATATTTGCCTGCGCTCAAGCCGCCCTTGAACCCTTCCGGGCCTTCTTCGAACATGCGAAGCAACGCTTTCTTCTGCCTCTCGTTAATCTGGCCACTCAGACGGTCGAACAGCTTTGTCTTGGCGATCAAAATCTCGACCAGTACAAGGGTGCGCCGTTGCGCCTCAATCGTTGCTCCGGCAAACCATGCCAACCAATCCGTGATTTCATTACGTTTGTTGGCTGCCTCCAGCGCAGCGTAATAACTCGTGCGCCGGGCGAGGATCGTCGCAGCCAAGGCAATCAGCGTCGGCTGGCCAAGGTTTTGCGCCAAAGACTTTTCGGCAATCGCGCGTCCAACGCGACCGTTCCCATCTTCGAAGGGATGGATCGATTCAAAATACAAATGCGCGATACCAGCTCTCATAATCGCGGGCAAAGGTTGCTCACCTCTCGGAGCCGTTCGGTTGAACCACTCGATGAATCGAGTCATCTCGAAGGGAACTTCTCTTGACGGCAGCGCTTCAAAATGAACTTTCGGTGAGTCAACAACGCCAGAGACGATCTGCATCGGCTCAGGACTGGTGCGATACTTCCCCACCTCAATGAGGTCATTTCTACCCTTCATGAGCGTTCGGTGCCACTCAAATAACATCGTGTCTGAAAGCGGCGCTGAAAATGTCTTGTAGAGACTGACCATCATCTCCGAGATACCTTGCTCCGCTGGCGTAATACGCCGGTGATCGGCAGCCAATCCCATTTGCTTTTGGATGGAGGATTGGACACTTGCGCGATTCAAGATCTCACCCTCGATCTCTGACGTGGTCAAAGCCTCCGTACTCATCGCTGCAATCGTGAGTTGATTGCGTTCGTCTTCCTGCAAATGTTTTATTGCACCCGCGAAGATGCCACCGCCGACGAGGAACTGCTCTTCCGCCAACGCCAGACGTGCCCGATTCCAGGTGAACTCTGGCCAATCTGGTTGTTGCCAATTCCACGCCATGAGCTATAGCCGCCTTTTCTATAGCTCACATTATTACACTTTATGAGCTATAGGAATAGATTTTATAACTCATTAAATCTGTTTTTTATGAGCTATAGAATTTTATTCTATCGCTTATGTCCTTATTTTCAATGATTTACGAGGTTATCCGTACCCTTAGGGAAGCCCTGAGGAAGGCTTCCCTCGAGAACGAGGCCTGACCCAGGTGCAAGCCGCCGATTTGCTCGGCATTGATTTGCTCGAAACATCGATCAGCCGAAGATTTCCGCTCTCATCCGTGGCCGGCTTTCCGGATTTTCCATGGACCGGCGGATGCGCTTTCTACTGCTGCTGGGGCAACACATCAAAATCACAGTGCAGCCCTGCCCGCGCTCTCGTTCGCGGGCTCGCGTGCAGATGGTTTGAGCTAGAATTGAATGGCGCGTCGCACTGTGTTTCGCTACTATAAGAAGGTCTTTCCCCTCGTGAAAGGGCGACGACGAAGCTGGTGGCTCCGTAGGATCAGAAGAGACAGGGGCAGGTCATCACCCGATGAGACAAACAGATTGGGGTGCTCACGTTCAGCAAGCCAAGAACATCTGGTTGTACATACGCACGCATGATGACAACTTTGCCTTCCATGTGCACGACAGACTGCTGTCTTTAGCGTGCTGCAAAGGGGATACAATCCGCGAGCATGCTGTCGTCGAAGATATCGTCGTTGCCATGACTTCTGTTGAAGGCGCAAGGCCATTGCGCGTCTCTGGAATTTTCCGCGTGGGCGACTCCATCCCACGGCAGACATATTATGATCGGTATGCGAATGGTTACGCCGGAATAGATGCTCGCCATTTGCTGGCAGGGCGACTCGACAATATTTACAACAATGGTCACTTGCTTATGAACAACTATCATTGTCCTGACGATTTCCCCTTTGGAGTCGTCAATGACATGAAAGCAGATAACGTCATCCTCAGCTGCGAGTTCTCCTGCTTTGGAGAGGGAACACCAACCGCACCCGGTATTCTGGTGCCGGAGAACCTCAACATTCGTCGGGGGTTTCGGAAAGCTCTGAAGCTAAAGGAGGATGGCGTGCTCAACTCATCCAAGCATGAACATGCTGAAGAATTTTGTCAATTCCTGGCCCGAAGTGCGAAGAGTGGTGTATCCGAGGTTAAAGTAAGTGAGCGACAGAGCGAGTACGATTGGTCGCGGTGGAACTGGAAGAAAGCCGCCACGATCGTCAAAGAAGCGCGACAAGGCCGTAAAGACACGTCGACATGCAAAATAGCAGGAGCACGTAAGGATTGCTGTCGTTGCTCTTAGAAGGTCCTAAGGACTGCGCGAGGTACCTTGCGTCCAGCGCACCGTTCCACAGGGTGATACTGCAACCGTTTGGTTATCTAGTGTTTGAAGGCTACTCCAAAATAGTCAGAGCTGCGCCACACTCAAGCTAGGGATCAACCGGAAGTGCCGCGCGTTGAGCGTGACCACGGCATAGTTCATGTACAACGCCGTCGCGCCGATCAGCAAATCCTCGAAGGCGATGCTGATGCCACGAGAGGCTTGCTCACCCTCGATGCGCCCCGCCAGCTCTGCAATTTCAGCGGTCACTGGATGTACCACCAGATCACGCCGGATTTCGTCGCAGAATACTCGTCGCCGCGCACGGTCGGTATCGTTCCTGGCGCGATAGATACCGTGTGTCAGTTCCACTAGGGTTACAACGGAAAGGCCAGCGTCCTGTTCTCCATGTGCGGCTTGTACGCGCTTTAGAATCGCTGGCACACCTTCCCCGCGTCGCTCTCCGGCGATGAGCACGCTGGTATCTAGGATCACTCCCATGAGGAGATTTCGCGCGGCTTGCGGCTCTTAATGATCTCTTCCAGGTCGGCAGCGAAGTCGGGGTCTAGCGTTGGTTCGTAGCCCAATTCTTTGGCGTGCGCCTCAGCCAGCGCGATGGATTCGGCGAGGGAGCGGCTGGGTTCTGATTCATCCTTTTGTGCAATTACTATGACAGGTCGCCCCTCAATTACGATCTCGGCGCCAGCGCGCGCACGGGCGATCACGCCCGCGAAGTCGCGAGCTGCTTCCGCCTCTGAGAGATGGATGACATTCTTTCCCATAGCCGGATTATAGCGCTATGGGGGTCCTGAGCCTAGCCGAGGCTCGACTTAGCTTTGATCGTTCCCAGCCCGCTTCCAAGAGATGAGGTCCCCAATAGTCGAGCCAGAACTTGTGCTGGCTACTGGCTGCTTGTAGGCTTCGACTTCCGCGCGGGAGGCTTCTTCGCCGACTGCGCGGATGCTCAGGCCGACTTTCTTTTCTTCCTGATTCATCTTCACAATCTTGAAGTCGAATTCCTGGCCCGCTTCGAGCGTGAGTTGTTTTCCATCGGGTCCCGCCGCCTCGGAGTTGTGGCAGAGACCTTCGATGCCTTCCGAGATGTCTACGAACGCCCCGAACGTCGCCACGCGCACGACTTTGCCGTGCAGCACGTCGCCGATTTTGTGATCGCGGAAGAAGACTTCCCAGGCATCGGGCTGCAACTGCTTCACGCCCAAAGACAGTCGCCGCTTGTCCGGCTCAATTGCCAAAATAATGGCTTTTACGCGGTCGCCCTTCTTCACGATCTCCGAAGGATGTTTTACGCGCTTGGTCCAGCTCAGGTTGCTGACGTGGACCAGGCCATCAATGCCTTCTTCGATTTCAATGAAGACGCCGAAGTCGGTCATGTTGCGCACGCGGCCTTCAACCGTTGCGCCCACCGGATACTTGTCATGCAGCGATTCCCACGGATTCGCTTGCAACTGCCGCATTCCCAGCGAGATACGCCGTTCTGTCGGGTGTACGCTCAGAACGATGCATTCGACCGAGTCGCCCACGTTGACCAGCTTCGACGGATGCTTCATCCGCTTCGACCAGGTCATTTCGCTGACGTGAACCAGGCCTTCAATGCCTTGCTCTAATTCCACAAAGGAGCCATAGTCGGTCACGCTGATGACGCGTCCGCTGACGTGCGCTCCCACCGGGTAGCGATGTTCTGCATCCAGCCACGGGTCCGGCGTAAGCTGCTTGAAGCCCAGCGAAACGCGCTGCTTATCTTTATCAAACTTCAGAACCTTGACCTGAATGTGATCGCCGACGTGCACCAGATCCTTCGGATGCGTCAGGCGTCCCCAGGACATATCGGTGATGTGCAGCAGGCCATCGAGCCCGCCGAGATCAACGAACGCGCCATATTCGGTAAGGTTCTTGACCGTGCCAGTCAGGATCGTGCCTTCTTCCAGATGTCCCAGCGTTTCCGTGCGCTTAACGTTGATTTCTTCTTCCAGCAGCTGTTTGCGCGAAACCACGATGTTACCGCGCTTTTTGTTCAGCTTGATGATGGCAACGTCGAACGTCTGTCCCTTGAGCGCGTCCAGGTTGTGGATCGGCCGCACATCCACCTGCGAACCGGGTAGGAAAGCGCGCGCGCCGGAAATATCAACCGTTACGCCACCCTTGATGCGATCCACGACAGTTGCCGCGATCGGCTTCTTCTCGTTGTAAGCTTTTTCGATGTCGTCCCACGCACCAAGTCGCTTGGCTTTTTGGTGCGACAGGCCGATGGAGCCGTCCGCGCTGGCGCTGCGATCGATCATCACGGCGATTTCATCGCCGGGCTTGAAGGTTACGGTCCCCGTTAAATCCTGCGCGTCGGCCAACGGCACAACGCCTTCCGACTTGGCTCCGAAATCCACCACGACGTGCGTCGCCGTGATCTTGACCACCGTGCCTTTGATAACGCGGTCGGCGTCAGCATCGGCTTCCGGCTCTGCCGTCTGGTTCTCGTAGTTTTCGAGAGCCGTGGCAAAGTCTTCGGCAGCAGCTTCCTCGTGTGCGGGAAGCTCGACGTGGTGCGGCGTCACGGCCGGAGTCGCTGCGACGGGCGCGGCTTCAGCAGCGGCGGCCTCTACGGGCGCAACAACAGCCTGCGCTGGCGCCTCCGCATGCGTAGCTTCAGCAGCCGGGCTGGCGGTTTCGGTGGAGGTGTGGCCCTCGGGTGCGGTGAGGGTGGCGGTGGCTTCGTTGTTTTGGTTGTCGTCGAACAAGGTCATGGGACTCTCTGGGGTACCGCGCCATTGGGGACGCGGAAAAGGGCGGACTACTACCAGATGGACTGCTGCCGTAAAGCCTTGAGATTTGATCAGGACAAAACTGCGGCTGGACCGTCGGGCAAGTCCGCGTTCCTAAGGGAACTGTTCTGACTATAGCAACCGCTTCCAAGTAGTGTCAAACCCTTGCTGCGATTGGAGAAAGTATTAACATTCCTGCAATTATTTGAACGTTGTCCCCAACTTCCACAGCCATGCCTCAGGTTGAGACACTCTGGTGGGGACGCACGCTGTGCTAATCTCGCTTTTTATGGACTACCTTTGGACTCCCTGGCGCTACGCCTACGTCAAAAGCGCTGATTCCACACCCGGTTGCGTGTTTTGCGCGATCCTGCAGGAAAGTACCTCGTCCAATGCTGAGGTGCAAGCGGCTGCCGACCGTAAACACTTCATCGTGTACCGAGGACGGGAGTGCTTCGTCATCCTGAACTCCTTTCCTTACAACGCGGGACACGTGATGGTGATCCCCTACGTCCATCTCGACGAGTTGCAGAAGCTTTCGACCTCCGCAGCCCATGAAATGATGGACTTAGCGCAGAAAGTCGAGACGGCCCTTCGCCAGCTTTACAACCCGGATGGCATCAATTTAGGAATGAACGTAGGCAAAGCAGCCGGGGCGGGTGTAGCCGGACACATCCATCTGCACGTTTTACCTCGCTGGGCTGGTGATACGAACTTTATGACCGTAGTCGGCGAGACGCGCGTGCTGCCGGAGACGCTGGATACGACTTGGGAGCGGATGAAGGCGGCGTTTGAAGGCACCTCGCAGCATTCGCCGAGCTAAGGCAGGAGTCCGTAGACATCCACCTCGGTCCGTGTGCCCAGGTAGACTTTGCCGTTGGCCACCGTCGGCACGGTGAATTTGACGGCGTTGCCGGCCACGTCGCGGCTGGCGGTTGCCTGGGAGCTATTCCAGAGCTCTGTGGCGAGGTTGGTGGCGTCGTAGGCGTGCAGGACGGCTGGGCCGGAGCCTGGGGCTGGCGGACCGTACTGGCTGGCGTCTACGTCCCATACAACGCCACCAGTGGCACCTTGGGAGGAGACCGAGGGGGTTGAGCCGGGGTATCCGTAAACTGTGGCGGACTGAGACGAGGCGGTAGGGTTGAACTGGCCCGTTGCGGGGTCGAAGTCGAAGACTTTCAGCTTGTCTCCAGCGTTGGGAGGTTCTTGGGTTCCGCCCAAATACAGGCGATTCTGCCAAAACGCGGGCGTTCCCCAGAATGAGCCCTGGGATTGAAAGGCTATAAAGCTCTGGACAGCGTTCGGATCGGACCCGCAGCCGCTGCCGCAGAAGCCTCCCAGAGTGTCGCGACTCAGCAAGTAAACTTGCCCTTGCTTTCCGCACATCACGAGCAAATGCGCATTCGGACCGGCCGTTTGATCGGGCATTACGACGATCGCGCCGGAGCCGAGGTCTATATCAAACTGCTTCAACAGGTCTTGGTTGTAGGGGGTGAACCAGCTCTTCACGCGCAGGGCTGAAGATGGGTTGAGCTGCAGGATCGAATCACCAAAATCGTTGTTCGGCGAAAGTTGATCCGCGTCGAAAGTGCCATTCCCGGTGGAGGCGTACAAATAACCGGCGCTATCAAAGGCTGGCGGAGCGCCTGCCATCCAGATGCCGCCCTGCAAGCCGTTGAGCGTGGAATTGAAGACGCTGACCTGCGACAGAGTGGTAGCGTCATAGCCGATGATCCAGCCGTAGTAGGGGGTCTTGTCTTCATGCGAGGCCCACGTGGTGTAGACCACTCCATTGGACAAGGCTAATCCGGATCTCTCATGTTCGTTCTGAGGGTCGAACGCTATGGGGCCGTTCAAACTCGGGAATGTTGCGACAATATCGACAGGTCCGCCCAGCCTTTCGTTTCCTGTAGCTAGGGTTAGGGCGTGCAGGCGTTGATGGAAAGTCCCAACGGGCCCTTCGGACTTGGTAATCAAGTACATCGTGTTCGACACCGGATTGATCACAGGCGTGCCGGTTACGCCGATCTCGGGCTGAATATCTCCATACCCTGCGCCTACGTCGGCGGTGGGAACTGGCATTTCCGTAACTGGAATCAAACTCGTCTTCCACAATTGAGAGCAGGGCTTGGCGTCGGCATCGAAGGCGTAGGCGCTGTCATGCTCGGTGGCTATAAAGATGACGTTGTGGACCGTGCCGCCGATGTTCAAAGCCGGAACCCAAAGCGGCTGCGTGTAGACTGCTCCATCTACGGGGCAGGAAAACAGCTTTCCAAAAGAAGCTTGGTTTACGACGGCAGGAGCCAAGGCAAATTCCTTCAGATTGGTTCCATCCCGTGCGAGATTGTTGTGGTGCGTGAAGACGCCGGAGAGATCCGTTACGGCAACCGCGGCGGAGGCAATTTTCTGCGCGTCGCTGGAACTGCCAGCGGCTGCTGTGGTGGTAGCGCTTACCAGATGCCTTCCGGCTACGGAGGGAGGCGTGTAGAGTCCGGTTGTGCTGATGGTACCTGTGGCCGCGCTGCCGCCAACCACGCCGTCCACGCTCCTCACGACTGATTGCGATCCGCCTGTGACGGTGGCTGCGAATTGCTTGGTTTGCGTAGTTACAACAACCGCGGCATTCTTCGGCGTGATTGTGACCGTGGGCGAAGTGTGGCTTGAACTGCCGCCGCATCCCGCGAGAGACAGGGCTGCCAAAGCACATACAGCGATTTTCAAGGCTTGGAGATTGCGCATTTCCGATGCTCCTTGCAGAGGTTTACGGTGGCTGGGGGCCGGTTGCTCCAGATTGTTCCTGCTTTCTACTTTCTATGCCGAGTTTTTCAGTTTTGTCCAGATGTGAGTCTGGTTCGGTTAGATTGCCCTATTGAAGATGTACGGCCTGAAACGCGCTCACTGCTTCCGGGTTCGCCATGAACGTGTTCCAAACGAATCCTGTACGCTGATTCTCGGCCATCAGCATAGCGATTCCGAGATCGATTCCGATCACGTCCGGATCGTACCAGCCCGTTAGCGGGTTAAAGGCATCGACGAATCCGTAGTGCTGCCAGGCTTGGGGATATTGCGTCCGAATATGGCGGAGGACGGCTGAACAATCGCTCGGGGCAAACGGCACAGACCCACCTGCGGCGCACGGTACGATGCTGCCGTCGATCGGGCCCATCGCTGGCGGGCCTCCCCAGACCGTATATCCATTCACGGAGTCGGAGGCTGTCATGCCCCATAGGTTCGATTGATAGTCGGCGAACTGACCCTGCAACGACAGGCAGAACAGCTTGTGGGCGGCCGTGGCCGTCACGGAATTGTTGAAGTAATTCGCATAAATGTCGCTCTTATTGCGGAAGTCGAACCATGCATGCGAATACTGATGGATGAACAGCGGCGCGCCCGTGTTGGTGATGTAAGTGAGTCCTTGATACGCGAGAGTGGGTCGGGCGAACGCATCCCAAGAAGAAGCTGCGACGGGATGCGTGGTCGAGCCGATGGCGAGCAGGTAGATCATCATCAGTTCACTGTAGGTGTCCCAGTTGGTTGGGATGAATCCGTTCTCCGGCGTCCAGCCCATGGAGAACGTTGGTCCACCGTTCAGCATCCAGGGCCAGTTCACGCGCTGGTAGATCTGCGTGGCCAAGCTTTGAATGTTCGCATCCTGAAAATACTGCCGGCAGGTGAGGACGCCGCAAAGAAGGATGGAAGTGTCGATCGACGAAATTTCGCTGCTCCAGACCCGTGCTCCAGTCTCGAGGTCCAGGAAGTGATAGAGAAAGCCGTTCACGTGGGCCAACTGGTTCAGCAAGAAGTTCAGTGTAGTTGCGACGCGCGCCTGGATTTGCGTTGCATCGCCGTAGCCGCGTTTGTGGCCGATGCAGAGAGCCGTGAGCCCGAATCCCGTGGATGCGATGCTGGCGACCGGGCGGTTGTCGTTGCCGCCAATGGCGAATGCGCGGTCTTTTATTAGGCCCGTTGTAACGCTGGCCTGTTCCCAGAAAAACAGGAACGCGGCGCGTTCCGTCTGATCTAAGAACTCATCCTCCGTAATCGGCGGTGGCGGAGTAACGCCTGAGCCTGAGGAGCTTCCACCGCAGGACAACAGCGTCGCCGCAAGGCCTAGGGCGGGAGACGCGATCCCGAGTTTTATCGCCGATTCGAGCAAACTGCGGCGGGTGGTTTTAGCGGAAGAGAAATTTTTCATAGGCTTGCTCAACCCTTGGTTCCAACCAGCTTTTCCATTTGTTCTTCATCAATAACAGCCACGCCGAGTTCTTTTGCTTTGTCCAGTTTGGAGCCGGCTTCGGTGCCGGCGACAACGTAATCTGTTTTCTTGCTTACCGACCCCGCTACCTTGCCGCCCGCATCTTCAATGAGTTGTTTGGCCTCGTCGCGGGTGAGACGAAGCAGCGTGCCGGTGAGTACGAACGTTTTTCCAGCAAGCTGCGTCCCGCGTTCTTTCTTCGTGCCAGTGAGCGTCAGCCCGGCTCTTCGCAAGCGTTCGACGAGCTCCAGATTTTTCGGTTCCTGGAAAAACTCGACAATGCTTTGGCCGATGCGCGGGCCGACCTCGTTGACTTCCTGGAGTTCTTCGAGAGTCGCTTGCAGGAGCGCATCCATCGACCCTAAGTGCTCGGCGAGGAATTCCGCTGTGCGCTCGCCGACAAACCGAATGCCGAGTCCGAAGATGACGCGCTCCAACGGGAGCTGCTTCGAGTTTTCAATTTCATCGAGCACATTCTGCGCGGACTTCTCGCCCATGCGTTCGAGAGTCAGGAGCTTTTCTTGCGTGAGATCGTAGATGTCGGCGACGCTCTTGACGAGGCCACGCTCGGTCAGCTGATTCACCATCACGTCGCCCATGCCTTCAATGTTCATCACGCGGCGCGAGGCAAAATGCAGAATGCTTTCCCGCAGCTTGGCGGGGCAGTTCGCGTTCACGCAGCGATGGTCGGCTTCGCCCTCGGTGCGGACGATGTGTCCACCGCACTCGGGGCACTTTGTTGGCATGCGGAAAGTTTTGCTGCCGCGTGGATGCTCTTTGTCGTCGATCACGCGGGTGACTTTCGGAATTACATCGCCGCCGCGTTCTACTTCGACCCAGTCGCCAATCTTGACGCCGAGGCGTTCGATGAAATCCATGTTGTGCAAAGTGGCGCGGCTAACCGTGGTGCCGCCGATTGGAACAGGCTTCAGCATGGCCGTCGGTGTTAGCTTTCCGGTGCGGCCTACCGAGATCATCACGTCTTCAATCTGTGTGATGCCGCCGCGCGCTGCAAATTTGTACGCAATCGCCCAGCGAGGCGCCTTGCCCGTGAAACCAAGTTCGTCCTGCAGCGCGATGCGGTCGACTTTGATGACGATGCCGTCGATTTCGTAGGGCAGGTTGTCGCGACGCTCTTCCCAATGCTGAACAAACTTTAGGACTTCCTCGAGATTCTGAGCCAGCTTGTGATTGGGATTGACCTTGAAACCCGCTGCCTGCAGGGCCGCGAGAGCTTTAGAGTGGCGGTCAACATGTGTGCGTCCGTCTTTGAGTAATTGGTAGGCAAAGTAGTCGAGACGTCGCTGGGCGGTTACGCTGGAATCCAGTTGTCGCACGGTCCCGGCCGCGACGTTGCGGGGATTGGCGAAAATGGGGAGCCCTTCGCGCTCGCGTTCTTCGTTCATTTTACGGAACGCAGCGAGGGGCATCAGCAGTTCGCCGCGCACTTCGAAGCTTGCGGGCAAGCCAGCTTTCTTGACTACGGCTGCGCCGACTTCCAGCGGAACCGTCCGCACAGTCCGCACGTTCAGCGTTACGTCTTCGCCAATGGAGCCGTCGCCACGCGTGACGCCGCGTTGCAGCGCGCCATCTTCGTAGCGCAGCGCCAGGGACATGCCATCGAGTTTCAATTCGCAAACATAATCGACTTCGCTGCGTCCGCTGAGTTCAAGCACGCGGCGCTCCCAATCTCGCAATTCTTCTTCGTTGTAAGCGTTGTCGAGCGAGAGCATGGGCGAAGAATGCCGCACTTTGACGAATCCCTCGCGTGGCTTACCGCCGACACGCTGCGTCGGAGAGTTCGGCGTCACAAGTTCCGGATGCTCCGCCTCCAGCTTCTTGAGCTCGTTGACCAGGCGGTCAAATTCCGCATCGGTGACTTCGGGATGGTCGAGCACGTAATAGCGATGCTCGTGGTAGCGGATTTTCTCCCGCAGCGCCTCGATCTTAGTTTCGACTTCTTTTTTCGCGACCTCTTTTATTGCGCCTTCTTTGCCAGCCCGAGCCATAGCCAAGATTATAGAAGCTCACGTGGCGACAGGCGCCTCGCCTGTCCGGTTTTGGTGATTCTGTGTTGCACTGCGAGTTGCCGCACGGCGTGTACCGGATCGATCAAAGTAGATTATGTGGCTCGGATACTCCTGTCCGCGTGGTCTTGGTTTGGCCTCGCCTCTTATGCCTTGCCTGCATTATCCCCACGGAGCAAGCTCCGTTGCCACACGAGCTAACCCCAAGACCTCGCGGACAAGAGTGTCCGCGCCACATGATCTAAAGCCGCATGTTCTAAACCAAGTCTTCCACGCGTAGCTGCGTGTCCGCCTTCTTCCAGGCATCCTGAAATTGCTTGTCCACAAACTGCGCGTCGTAGTCGCGTTTTTGTGCCTTCAGCGCAGAGCTAAGGCCAAACAGCGAGCGGGGATTACGCGGGCACTTTGCCAGATCATCGCGGAAGACCTGTTCGGCTTCCGTCGTGTTACCGGCCATGAGCAGTGCGGCTCCCAGCGACTCGCGCACGGGATATATCCAATCCTGCGGCTCGTTATAGTTGAGCGAGTCTTGCACGGTGACGGCTTCGCGCAACTGAGCAATCGCGGATGGGAGATTCTTCTTTGATACAGCTATCTTCGCGCCCAGCGCGTCCCGTGCGATCGTGAATATGTCTTTGGTCTTGTTATTGATCGGCATGGAGAAAATTTCATCTGGAGGAGTGCTGGCAACCTTCTCACTGAGGAACTTGTGCTCGGCCTCCGCCTCGGCCAACTTGCCTTTGCCCGCCAATGCCATGCCGCGGGCGAAATGCCAGATAGCGGTTGCTGTCTTCATGGAGGCGTCTGGGGAGGGCATGGCAAGAATCTCGTCCCATTTCTGGAACCGCACTCGCACCATGATGGGTACGGTCATAAAGCCTTCCAGCGGGGGCATATCTTTCACCGCTGGCGCCACGTGGCCGGCAAGCTTGTCGGCGGCTTGCCACGAATCCGCGTAACGCCCTTCCATGGCAGCTGCAACCGCAATGAAGTGCAGATTGTGCGAGTAGTACATCATGGGATACATGCCTTGCGGGCCTGTGGCCGCGATGTAGGCCTCGTCCACCTTTGCGGCGTCGATGTTCGTACGTTCTGCGGCATCAAAGTCGCCGGTGCGGATGTAGGTATGCGCGGGCATGTGGACGAGATGCCCCGCACCCGGCGCCAGCGCGGCCAGACGGTTGGCCGACGACAGCGCGCGCTCCGGAGCATTCGACGCTTCGACAGCATGAATATAATAGTGATTCGCGCCGATGTGGTTGGGGTCGCGCTTCAGGACAGATTCCAAAGTTGCAACAAGCTCTTCCGTACCAGCCTCGGGTGTGCCGTCATGATGCCAGAGCTGCCAGGGGTGCAGGTTCATGCCGGCTTCTGCGAAAAGCGTGGCGGCATCCAGATCGTCCGGGTTGTGCTTGACGAAATCTCGCATCGCATCGCGATAGTCTTCAGCGGCCTTCTTGAGATCGGACTTCGGGTCGGCGGGAAAGCGCTTGGCCAGGGCGTCGATATATCCGCGCTCGCTGGCGGTAGCTTTTGCTGCCAAGGATTGGGACTTGGCGATTGCTTCATGCGCTTGCTTGAAACGGTCGTCGCTGGCGGGGTCGTTGTAATTCGGGCCGACGGCCTCCGCCATGCCCCAGTAGGCCATGGCCAATGTGGGATCGAGTTCCGCAGCGCGCTGAAACGACCGCGCCGCTTCATCATGATTGAATGCGAAAATGTAGCGCAGCCCTTGGTCGAAGAATTGTTGCGCGTCGGCATGCGTCGTCGAGACGGGATGATGCAGGTCGCCGAGACCGCTTACCATGGTGGCTGGTTTCGCAGGTGCGGGTGCGTGATCGGAATGCTGCGCTGCAGCCGTTCCGCAAATCGCAAGAGCAAGAATCCCGATTCTGATTCCAAATCCAAAGATGGGTAGCTTCATTGAAGTTTCTCCAGAAAATGTGGCGCGGACACTCTTGTCCGCGAGAACTATCTCTATCCGATACTTTCTGAGGGAAGAGAAGTTGTCTCGAAGAACAGAGGGAGTGTAGTACGAACGGCCAACGCAAGCAACTCGGAAGCCGACAGATTCCGGAGCCTGCGCAGGAAGATTAGGATGAACCCGTAAGCTTACAACTAGACGAATGCGCAAAGCCTTGCTTCTTTACAACCCGCATGCGGGCACGAACGACGGCCATTTGCAGGCCGTGCAGCGGGCCGAGGAAGTTCTTCGCAGGGCCGGGGTCGAAACTTTCATCGCCGCCATGCTGTCTTCCGCCGAAGCTGGCGGTCAGGCTAGGAACGCCATCGCTGATGGCTGCGACACGGTTTTTGCCTGCGGCGGCGACGGCACGATCCAGGACGTGGCGCAGGGACTCATCGGAGAATCCGCGGCGCTGGCGCTGATTCCCTTGGGCACCGCAAATATCCTGGCGCACGATTTAGGCATTCCCAATGACCCGGCGCGGGCTGCGCAAGCGGCCGTGGACGCCGTTGCTCTGCGGGTCAGTGTGGGACACGTGGCGTGGAGCAGTGCGGAGGGCGTTGCGGTCAGCCGATATTTTCTGAGCGTTCTTGGCGCTGGTCTGGATGGATATCTTTTTCAGCAATTGGAGCAGCAGTCGCAGGCTAGAAAGAAGTGTCTTGGCGCAGCCGCATATTTTCTCAAGGCGTTCCAGATCTGGTGGTCGTCTCCCATGACTAAGTTTTCTGTGAGCTTTTCTGGCGCCGTTGAAGATGCCGGAAATAGCTCGCAGCCTGTGACCCAACTTCTTGCCGTCCGCGTCCGCGATTTCGGGAGTGTTGTACGCAAGCTGGCCCCGGGTGCGTCGCTGCTGCGAAATGATTTTCGCGTAGTGCTCTTCAAAACTTCAAGCCGCTGGAGTTACTTGCTCTACGTTGTGCAAAGGGCGCTCGGGCTCGGACGAGACGTGACCGGCATTGAGTTGAGCAGTGCAACAAGCTTACGTTGTGATGTTCCTGCTAGTGGCAGGCCGGTTTACATCGAGGCCGATGGGGAACTGCTGGGCCAGCTTCCCGCCAAAATTACTATTATCCCCGATGCGCTGACACTGTTAGTTCCTGGAGATTTTGCCTCGCGCCAGCGATGAATTTCTGGACTAACAAAAGCTCAGGTAAGAATCCTCAGCGCCACTTTTTCACTTTCGGCCACAACTGCGCGAGTGTCCCAAATTTGGAGCCTGTACAGATGAAAACCGGAATCTGCTGTTCCAAAGCGTAAGGATTGGCAGCCGACGTGCCGACGTAGTCTACGTGCTCCCACAGTTGTTCCAGCGTCTCTTTCTCGTCGTCGAGAGCAATCATGCAATTGCCGCTGTATCCCCTTGGTCCCCAAAGAAAAAACGTCTGGTGGCCGCTGAGGGCAGGCGGCAGACCGTAGCGTCGGCCCAGGAAATCAATAGCACCAGCTTGACCGTAGTCCTGCGCGAAAATGCCGCAGTCCTGGCGTTCCTTCGGAGTGAGCTGGTTCCAGGCGGCCGCTGTCTCATCCACAATTTCCTGCCATCCAAACTGGTCGGCATACCATTGCGGCAAAGTTGCGCGGGCATGGGCGTGCTCCATAACGGGCAATTTAAAAGGAAGCGTCTTCATGTAAGCAATAAAATGTTCCGGTGAGAGAACGGGCACTACGATGGGAGCCAAGCGGGCTCCGGCAGCGAGCAGCACGACGATAGTTGCGGGCTTTATCCACGGGAAGCGCGGCCAGGTTAACGACCGGCGCTCGATGGCATCTTCGATGATCACCGCGCCCGCCGCCAGCAGCATGGGATAAATCGGCGCCAGGTAGTAATTCTTGCCGTGCAGCGCGAAGAAGACGCCGTAGCAAACGAGGTAGCTCCATCCCAGCACGCGGTAGGGCTTCAGCCGCTCGGAAAAGAAAAATGCCAGCAGGCCCGTGATCCAGATCGGCGCGGTGAGAGGATGCACCAGTAGCGTCTGCTGCAAGAAGTATTCACCCGCTGGCAGCACCACGTCGCGTCCTTCAGCTTGGATGGCATGCATCAGTTGGAGGAAGGGCCAATCGTAATGGACGTTCCACAGGAAGTTAGGCAGGAAAACCAGAAATGCCGCCAGCCCTCCCAGCCAGATCCACTTGTTCAAAAACACGCGCCGCTGTTCGGTCAGCAGCAGGCCGGCCACGATGCCAAATCCAAACAGCGCAATGGAATATTTTTCCTCCAGCCCAATGCCTGCGACGACGCCGAACCAAAGCCAATAGCGCGGGTCGCTGCGCTTGATGGCGAGAATCACGAAATACGCACATCCCATCCAGAGATTCGGTTCCAGACAATTCGTCCCCAGCAAGCCACCGTTGGACAGGTATTGCGGCGCAATAACGATTGCCACCGCGCTCAACAATAGGGCAAACCTGCGTCCGCCCAGTTCGCGTGCGATGACTGCCACCTGTACAACTAGAAGAGAAGACGCCAGCGCGGGGATAAAGCGAATGCTCCGCAGCGAGTCTCCCAAAACCGCGCGACACACATGAATCAGAAATGGAATCAACGGCGGCTGGTCAACATAGCCCCAGGCCAGATGATCGCCACACGATATATAGTCGAACTCGTCGCGAAAGTAGCCGTAGCGGTTGTTGAAGTAGCAATGGAAGAGGAGCTTGGCCAAGGCAATGGCGAACACAATCGCCATCCCACTCGCGAAAAAAGACTGCCGGTCCTTTCGCAGCTTCGTCGCAGTACCTTTGGATCCGCCCGTATGGCACGATATGGCGTTTGTTCTCACCGCTGAGATTGTAAAGCCGAAGCCTTGCCGGGTCACTGACTATCCGACATGACTATCCAACATGACTATCCGCGAACAGGCCCGCTTCCTACAATTGTCATTCCGAAGGGTTTCAGCCCTGAGAAATCTGCTATTTTTTACTAGGCACTGATCTCAAGGCCCTACGAAAGACCCTACGAAAGACCCTATATTTGGAACCCTTAGCGCACTTACTTTTTGGCGCAAATCTTGGTCGCGCGGGACTCAATCGCAAAACCGCTTACGCTACGCTAACCCTGACTCTGGCGGCGGAGGCCCCCGACCTCGACGTCGTGAGCCGTTTTGGCGGACCCATGTTTGGCCTGCATCATCATCGTGGCTTTACCCACTCGTTTCTGGGAGGGCTCCTGGTCGCCGCGGTCGTGGTCGGATTCGTTTATGTCCTGAAGCGGGTTTGGCCGCCGAAAAAGAGTTACGACGAGGTTCGTGGCGATCCGCCGCCTCGCTGGGGGGTGCTGTTCGTGTACGCGTATCTCGCCTCCCTTAGCCACATCCTGCTCGATTTCACCAACAACTATGGCGTGCGCCCCTTCTGGCCCTTCATGGAGCGCTGGTACTCCTGGGACATCGTTTTCGTCATTGAACCCGTGCTGCTGGTGCTGCTGATTGGCGGGCTGGTCGTGCCGTTGGTTGCGTCGCTTATCAATGAAGAAATTGGCGTGCGCCAGCAAGGGCCTCCGGGGAAGTGGGCCGCTCGCTTCGCGCTGCTTGGCGTTCTGCTGACCTGGGGCCTGCGCGATTACGAGCACCGCCGCGCTGTTGCCGCCCTTGAATCAAGGACTTACGAGAATGAAACTCCACTTCGGGCCTCCGCATTCCCGTACTGGGGCAATCCTTTCCGGTGGTACGGTTTGGTCGAGACAGAGAAATTCTATGCGGGAATGCACGTGGATTCGCTGACCCCTGACGTCGATCCAGAAGGCAAACTGATCCTTCATTTTAAGCCGGAAGAGACTCCGGTCACGGCGGCCGCCAAGCAAACGTATCCGGGGCGCGTCTATTTTGATTGGGCGCAGTACCCCATTACAGAAACCGAAGCTCTGCCCAGCCCTCCCGGAGGCTACCGCGTGCGCTTCATCGACTTGCGCTACGCGTATCCAGAGAGAGTTGGCGCCAAGATGCTGTCGAGTGCCATCGATCTCGACGCCCAATTGCATCTGGTTCGGGAAGTTCGAGGCCAGAGTCCACCGGTGCCAGCGGGCGGGCACGGAAGCCAAAATTCGCCCTAGTTTGCATTCGCCGCTTGACGCGCACCAGCGCACTTGAAACAATCGAGAAGGTATCCAACCAAGCGACGCTCCCTAAGAGCTACCCTTTAAAGAGGTAATTGATGCTGCCCTACATTTTTCTGCTGCTTGCTCTCGGTCTCCGATTTGTTTCCATGCCCATCTCGTTCACGTCGGTGAGCGCGGCGCTGCTTTTCTTTGGAGCGCGTGGATCGCGCCGCCACGCCTGGATTCCGCTAGCTCTCAGCGCCCTCGCTGACGTTGTCCTAACCAAGTACATCTACGGCTACGCCGTTACCTGGGACCATCTGGTGACGTGGGCGTGGTATGCAGGCGTGCTGGGACTGGGGATGCTGCTCGGCAACACGAAAAGCCCTGTGCGCATTGGCGGAGCCTCACTGTTTTCGTCGGTTGTCTTCTTTGTAGTCAGCAACTTCGCGGTCTGGGCGTCCTCGGTTGGGACAATGTATCCCAGGACGCTGGCTGGCTTGGCTACCTGCTACGACGCAGCCATCCCGTTCTTTCGCCACAACGTGACTGCGGATTTGGTGTTCACGGCAATCTTCTTCTCGGTGCCTTTGCTGCTCCACAGCACGCAGGAAGACCGATGGACGACGGTTGCGGAAGAAGCCAAGGCAAACCGGCGGTAGCATTCCTCTTGACGGAATGCCGAACTACCGGCATTCCAGTTCCCATTTTGGGAACGCCAGCAAGCAAAAGTCCGTGGGAAACCTCTGCAGAATGTTCCACGTGGAACATTCTGCCGCAAGCGGCTTAGTTGCAATAAGTTGAGAAAAGTCAGGTACAGAAAATAATCTGGCGGGGCTACTCCGGCGAGAGAGTCTCTTTGACCTCAGCCGCCAGAGAGCCCGGCTTCTTGCGCGCCAGCAGGTACCAAACCACACCCCCAAGCGCAACCACCGCGGCAATCCACTTGAAGCGATGATGGAAGAGCGCTCCGCTCCAATGCACGAACTGCGGCCCAAAGTAGAGCGTCAACAGTGAGATTACAAGGAAGCGGATGCAGCGCCCGGTAAAGATAGACAGCAGGAATTTTCCGACGGGCATCTCAAAAGCCGCTGCCGCTAACTCAAACAGCTTGAAGGGGGTAGGCGGAGGCAGCATGGCTGGGATCATCAGGGCCAGGAACTGACGCTTGGCGAATGCGGCTTCAATCCTTTGCAGGCGCTCCGGCGACATGCGTTTGCGCAGCAGAGCGTTGCCGCCCTTATAGCCGATCCAGTACATGACCAGGCTGCCCAGCGACGACCCCGCCGAAGCCATCACGATGTATAGGATCATTCGCGTCCGGTCCGTGTAGACGTAGGTGGCTACGACCACGTCAATGGGGAGTCCGATGAATGCACTGTCGAGAAATCCAGCTAGGAATACACCCCAAATTCCCAGAGGCTTCATAAGCGCCCAGAGGAAGACGGTGTATTTCTTCAGAAATGTCTTGATGGATTTCAAAGTTTCGATTCTAAGGTATTCATTTCAATTCGGATACTTCAGTTTACGTAATGCGAGAGATTCTGTCAGGTGGTGTGTAGGGATGGTGCTGGGAATTTCATCGAAATTTTAAACTCTGTTTTACCACGGAGACACAGAGACACGGAGAAGTGCAAAATCATGCGGCAAACTCTCCAGCCCAAACAGGGATTTCTCCTTGTCTCCGTGGTGAACTGATTGAGAATTAAAACAAATACTGAGGGCTAATGTTCCGTCTGCCCGCGCAGCAAATTCAACGCGTGCGGTAGCAATTCGATGATGGAAGACAGTGACTCGACGGCGCCGCGCGGGCTGCCGGGGACATTGATGATGAGCGTGGCGCCGCGTGTTCCACAAACGGCACGGCTTAAAACAGCGTAGGGAGTTTTCTTGATGCCTTCGAAGCGCATCACATCGGCAAGGCCTTCGACCAGGCGCTCGCAAACCGCGCGAGTGGCTTCGGGGGTGACATCGCGTGGGCTGAGGCCGGTACCTCCTGTGCTCACTACGAGGCGGGCCTTGGCGGACAAACGGATCAATGCGGCTTGAATCTCCGGACCTTCATCGGGAACCACGGCAGTTTCAACGACTTGATAGCAATTCTGCATCAGCAGCGAAGCTAGCGCTGGACCGGACAAATCCTGGCGTGCGCCGTGCGCTGTGGAATCGCTGACTGTGAGGATGGCTGCAGTGAGGAGTTCAGTTGCCGAGGAGGACATCTTCCGGCGCTCCTCCGTCGCGTCGCGACTCGTCCAAAATGCGGAGGCCTTCCATCATCAAGCCCTGGGTGGAGCGGTTGATGGTTTGTTCCGGAGAACGCTTGTCGAAATCGATCTGGAAATTGCCCTTCTCCCACGCCAGCACTTTGTAGACAGCTTCTTCGCCGACGGTGGTGCCATAAGTGCCGTGGCGAATCTGCCCGTCGAGGAAATAGATTTCGCACTTGTCGGTGCCGTTGGTGAGAGTAAGCAGGCCGGACTTGCGTCCCATCTCAAGAGATTGCATGAGGTCGAGCACGTTCATCTGCGAGAGGTTGCCGCGTAACGCGCCATCGGCTGGGGCCGCGCGGGCCATCTTCTCCAGGGCAATTTTGTCGATCACGCGCTTGATTCGCAGCATGGCTTCGCGCAAGTAGAACGGCTTCTCGATAAATTCTTCGATGGGGCGTTCCATATTCAGGCGCTCGGCGATGTCAGCCTTGGTGGCAAGCAGGATGACTGCAACATTCATTGTGGCCGGGCGGGCACGCAGCTTTTCGACCAACTGGCGACCGTCCATGCCATTCATCCTGTAGTCGCTGATAAGAATGTCGGGCGGGTCGTCCACAGCCTTGAGCAGGGCGTCGGGCGCATCGCTGGCGGTGGTGACGTGCGAGTGCTGGGTGAGGGCCTGCCGCAGCATCCCTAGAATCATGGGATTGTCGTCGACCAGTAAAACTTTGACGTTTTGGGCCATGGTTGCTATCGGTTGCTTCTAATTTTGGAACGTTGTGGAGCGCGAACCCAGTCTCCGCTCTTGCCGCCTGTCTTGCTGGTCAGAACTATGTCGCGTATTTCAATTCCTTTGTCGAGAGCTTTGCACATGTCGTAGACAGTTAACGCGGCCACGCTGGCGGCGACCAGAGCTTCCATCTCGACTCCGGTTTCGGCGCGCGTTGTGGCTTCAGAAGCGATCAAAACGCCATTCTCGCACACGGTTATATCCACAGCAACGTGACTGAGGGGTATCGCGTGACACATGGGGATCAATTCCGAAGTCTTTTTGGCGGCCATGATGCCAGCGAGGCGCGCGACTTCCAGCGGGTCACCCTTCGGATTCCGGGGTAGGGCCTTGAGTACGGCGGGTTGCATGGCGACAAACGCCGAGGCCGAGGCTGTGCGCTTGGTCACGGACTTGGCGGAAACGTCTACGATTTGCGCTCGTCCGGCCTTGTCGTAGTGGGAAAGCTTTTTCGGCATTGGGAGTATCATCTACGACCGAGACTTCTTAGGTGATTCAAAATGCTTCCTTCCAGCGAGATTGAGCACCAAAACAGTCCAGCAAATCGCAATACCATGTATGAGTATAGTGTTTACGGTTGCTTTTGCGTTCTTGGCGCTTTCGGGACTGTCTTTAGCTTCTGGAAGCATGGCAATACGCGATTTTTTGGGCTGTCCTATTTTTTGATGTTCCTGTTGGCGGTCTATTTCCTGGTCGTCCCAGCTTCGCAACGGCAGAATTCATTTCGATTCGTATTCTTGATCGTCCTCGGCATGCTTCCGGTCTTAGTTCATATGCTTCTTCAATAGCTTTGTTCAACCCAAGTCCTTTCAGGCTCCTAACCATAGCTGCGACTAACGCGGCAGCACCGGCACCCACTCACCCGCTTCAACCGTCTCGCGGTCGGCGGCAACGACTAAGTAGCAATTGGAGCGGACGGTGGAAGCCAGGTCTCCGGAGCCTTGCCATGGAGCCAGCTCGACTTCTGTGCTTTCGAATTCACCGGAAAGCAGCCCTGGCAGGAAGCGTTTCAGACCCGGCTTGCGGGTGATGGAGGTCTTCAGTTTCGCACGCAGGAACTGAAGCTTAGTCGGCGTTGCTCCGCAGAGAGCTTCGATCATGGGGCGCGCGAAAAGTTCGAACGTGACCATGGTGGAGACGGGATTGCCGGGTAGTCCGAAGAAGTATTTTCCCTGCGCCTGGCCGAAGACGACCGGGCGACCGGGCTGAATCAGAGCTCCGGTGAAAAAGAATTTAGCGCCCAGGTCTTCTAGAACCTGCTCGACGAAATCGTAGCGCCCGACGGAGACGCCGCCGCTGAGAAGAAGCAGATCGCTCTTCAAGCCTTGTTTCACCAAATCGTGAAGGCGTAATTTTTCGTCGGGAGCAATCGGTAGCAGAACGGGCTCCGCGCCAGCGCGTCGCACCTGTGCAGCGAGGGAATGCGTGTTGGAATTGCGGACTTGATTGGGGCCGGGGGTCTTTGTTATGGCGACAATTTCGTCACCCGTGGAAAGAATGGCAACCCGTGGCCTGCGGTACACCTGCACTTTACTTTTACCAATGGAGGCGGCAGCGGCAATTGCGGCGACTCCGATGCGAATGCCGGGGGACAAGACGCGATCTCCGCAGCGGGCCTCGGCGCCGGTGGGGACGATGTTGTCGCCGGAGCTTACAGCTTTCAGAACTTCAACGATATCGCCCATGCGCGAAGTGTGTTCCACCATCACAACAGCGTCGGCGCCACGCGGAGCTGGCGCTCCCGTCATGATCGCTACGGCACAGCCTTTTTTGACTCGCAGGGTGGAGGGATCGCCTCCGGCCCTAATTTCTCCCAGAATTTTCAAGCGTGCCGGTAAGTCTGCAAGGTCGGCGGCGCGGACGGCATAGCCGTCGCGCATGGCTCGCGGGAAGGGAGGGAAATTGCGATCGGCAACGATGCTTTCCGCCAGGAAGCGGCCGTCGGAACTGTTTAGCGCAATCGTCTCAGTGGCGGGAGTTGCAAACTTTTTGGCGTGTTGTTCGACGGCGCGGCGGGCGTCTTCGAAGGTCGGGACTGTTTCTTTCTTAGGGATCCGGCGTGGCATGGGGCGATGATACGACATTGCGGCTGTTCTTTGGCGTGGACCTAAGAGGCGCGAGCAGGAATGCTCGCCCTACACACGCGCGTTCTATGGGAGCCAAGATTTCGCGGACAAGAGTGTCCGCGCCACAAAACCTATTTTGCTCGCAGCTCTTCCTGCAATTGCGCTGGGTTGGCGGCGTGGAGGATTGCGGTTTCGGGATCGACCTCGCCAGATCGGACTAGCTCTCTAATTTCTTCGTCCAGGAATTGCATTTCGTCCCTGGGACCGACCTGCATGGCTTCGGTGAGAGTCCTGCCGCATCCGCCGCCGAGTTCGATGTATTCACGAATTGCAGGAGTAGACTTCATAATTTCCACGGCGAGAACGCGACCTTCACCAAGCCGGCGCGGCAACAGTCTTTGACAGACGATGTAACGGATTACGCGGGCGAGCCTGCTTCGCGCTGCGGGTTGCTCGGCAGGCAAAAACGAAGTAGCCAGCCGGTCGATGGTTTCCGTGGCACTGTTGGTGTGGAGACTGGAGAGCACGAGGTGCCCGGTTTCCGCCGCTTCCAGAGCTGTTCCAATGGTCTCGCGGTCGCGAATTTCTCCGATCAGAATTACCTTCGGGGCCTGTCGCAGCGCGGCCTTCAGAGCAAGAGAAAAACTAGGCGTGTCACTGTGGAGTTCACGTTGATGCACCGTGCTGCGCTTGTGCATGTGCAGAAATTCAATCGGATCTTCCACCGTAATAATGTGGTAGCTGTGTTCCTCGTTAATGCGGTCCAGGATCGCCGCCAGAGTGGAAGACTTGCCGGAGCCCGCCGGGCCTGCAACCAAGACGATTCCGCTGCGCAGGTTCGCTATGTTTCCCAAGTGTTCGGGTAACTGCAGCGAGGCAAAAGTCGGAATTTTGGTTGGAATCACGCGCATGATGACGGCACAGCTTCCGCGCTGGATGAAGACGTTCACGCGAAAGCGCGCAATTCCGGGGAGCCCGTAGGAGACGTCACACGATCCGTGCTCGCGCAAGGCGGCGACGGCGTTTTGATTGCTGCCTAAAAGTTCGCTGGCGATACGTCGTGTTTCATCTGCGGAAAGTAGTTCAAGGCCGGGGGCTTCGACGGGGATGAGTTGCCCTCGAGCTTCGACTTGTGGAGGCCGTCCGGGGGAAAAGATGAGGTCGCTGACTTCTGGAGAGATCTGCAGCATGGCCTGCAAAAGCGCAGGCAGGGAGCTTTTGGCATTGCGCTCCAGCGCGCGCGAGGCGGCCGACGCTGAATTTCCCGACCCAGCGTTGTTCGGTCCTGAATTGCTCGGTCGTGAATTGCTCGATCCCGAATTGAAAGAGCCTGCCAAGGTTTCTCCGATGGTTGGGGGAGGAAATTTGGAGCGAGAAAGCTCCAGTTCAACTGTAGCCGCGTTCGGGAAGGGTGGCTAGAACTGTAAGGCTAAGGACTAAAGTAATGCTCGCGGGCAAAGAAAAATCCCGAGGGCAAGATGCCCTCGGGACTGCCGGCGGGACGCCAGCGTTACTCGGTTGCCGCGAAACTGCCGCGACCGCTTACTTCTTCGCGCCCTTCTTCTGCTTGCCGAAGTTGATTTCGACTGTGCTGCCAATGTAGGCCAGCATCTGCTTAGCGGCATCCGCGTTGGGGCCGGTGGGAGCTAACTCGAGATATTTTTGGAAAGCTTCCTCGGTGCCAGCGACAGGAGTGACTTTGCCGTTCTTGTCAGTGGTGGCCTTTCCGACAAGATTCACACCCATTTGGTAATAGGCGTCAGCTTTAGTCGGATCAGCAGCGATGGTGGCCTTAAAGGCCGTGATGGCGTCATCAATGCGTCCCGAGTTGGTGTAGACCGCGCCGATGTTGTATTGGTACCCAGCCGCGCCGGTGGGATCGATTGTGGCGGCCTGGTTGTACGCCTTGACTGCATCGTCGACGTTGCCGCCGCGCGCATAGACGTCCGCCAGGTTGTTGTAGTAAGCAGCCTGGGGCTTGATGGCGATGGCCTTTTGATAAGAATCGGCTGCCGTTTTATAAAGGTCTTTCGCGGCGGCGCGATCAGTCTTTTCAGTGGCGCGGGCCTTGCCACGCTGGGCTTCACCCAGTTCGTACCAGACCAAGTCGCGTGTGGCGTCGATCTGGCTGGCTTCGGTCATGGTCTGAATGGCCTGATCGAAGTTGCCAGCGGTCCTGGCGGCGCGAGCGCCTGCCAGCTTGTCGTTCAGCGACTTGACGGTCATGGTTTCTTTGGTTTGCTTTGCCTGCTGCTCCTCCAGCTTCTTTTTGTCTTCCGCCGACATCTGCTGCTGGCCAGCCGCTTGTTCTTTCTTCAGATCGATATCTATGACATTCTCGTCGCTTTGCAGGCTGACAGGGACCTTGTTCAGGTGGTAGACGTCTTTGCCGTCCACTTTCAGCACAACGTCGTAAGCGCCGCCGGCAACGCCAAGGGAGAAGTACTCACCCTTTTTGTTGGTCTTGAGTGTGTACTTGCGGCCTGTATCGACGGAGTTAAACTCGACGACCGCGTCGGCATAGGGCTTGCCATCCATATCCTTGCAGGTGCCCTTAATCGAGGTAGTCCCCTGCGCAAAGGCTTGCGGCACGCACAAACCAACGGCGAGTATAGCTAGCATGAGAACGACAAAACGCTGCTTCATCTTGGGCCTCCCGGCTCCTGTAGATTCGACTCGTAAGACTGCGGAAAGGATGCTTAGCGCTTAGGCGATGACCTGGCCCATATAGGGGATGGGGTCCGCCGCCCCGGCTTCCTGGAAGGCCTGCAGGCGCAGCACGCAACTATCGCAAGTGCCGCAGGCTCGATCCTCCCGTTTGTAGCATGACCACGTTAAATCCAAGGGTGCCTTGAGTTCAAGGCCCAGTTGGATAATTCGGCTCTTCTTAAGGGAAATCAGGGGGGTGGTGATGCGAATTTTGCCCGCTTTCGTACCTGTGCGGACCACTTCGTTGTAGGCGTCGTAGTAGGCGGGACGGCAGTCGGGATAGCCCGAACTGTCCTGTTCCACGGCGCCAATGTAGATGGTTTCCGCGCCGATCACTTCTGCCCAACTGACCGCGACCGCAAGGAAATGCGCGTTACGAAATGGAACGTAGGTGACGGGAACGTGCTCGCCAATATTTTCGGGCGGGGCATCTGGAACGGCGATGGAAGCATCCGTCAGGGCGGAACCGCCAATGGCGCGCAGAGCTTCATTGCGAACGACCAGGCGGTTGTGTATGCCCAAACGGTCGCAGATGGCGAGGAAAGCTTGGCGCTCGCGGTCTTCCGTGCGCTGTCCATAGCCGATGTGCAGGGCAGCAGCGTCGGTGTCGCGAGCGGCGAGCGCTGCGCAGACGCAGGAATCCATGCCGCCGGAAAGTAGGACTACGGATTTGGGTGGGGAAGGCATAAGTGCGATGTGTAATTTTGTAATGTGTAATTTGTGACGTACTGAGTTTGTTTTGTTCTTAAATTACCAAATTACACATTACCAAATTAGGGCAATTATATACTTGACATACCGCGATAGAAGCCTTATATTTACTGCATGGAAAGCGTAAAGACACTCCAGCAAGCCATCATTCACTTTCAGGATTTCGACAACTGCCGCAAGCTGATGGTAGAGCTTCGTTGGCCCGATGGCAAGATCGCCTGCCCACGTTGCGGTGCTGCGAAGGTCACGTTCCTTGCCAAGACTCGCGTATGGAAGTGTTATGCCGGACACGAGAAGCCCACGTTCTCTCTTAAGACTGGCACAATATTTGAGGAATCGCCGCTCGGCTTGGACAAGTGGCTCCCTGCTTTGTGGCTCGTGGTGAACTGCAAAAACGGGATAAGCAGTTGCGAACTGGCACGCGATTTGGGAGTGACCCAGAAAACCGCATGGTTCATGGCGCACCGTCTGCGCTTCGCCTTGACCGAAGGCGGCTTCAATCTGCTATGCGGTGAAGTGGAAGCGGATGAAACATTCATCGGCGGGAAAGCGCGGAACATGCACGTCGCACAACGCCGTCGCCGGATCACCGGGACTGGCACCAAAGACAAAACCGCAGTCATGGGTATCTTGCAACGTGGTGGAAAGGTTCGCGCAACCGTAGTCCCGAACCGCAAGCGCCATGCGCTACAAGCGGAAGTGAAAAAGCACGTAGAAGCTGGCTCGGCGCTCTACACTGATGCGCTGCTGTCATACCGTGGGCTTGAGAGTGATTACGCGCATCAGGTTGTTGACCATGCCGTTGAATATGTGGACGGCAAGGTTCACACGAACGGGCTGGAAAATTTCTGGTCACTGCTCAAGCGCGGGATCGCCGGAACTTATGTGAGCGTGGAACCGTTCCATCTTTTTCGATATCTGGATGAGCAGACATTTCGTTTCAACTATCGCAAAGACATGAACGATTACGACCGTTTCCGGTTGGCGCTCTCTCAGGTTACAGGCAAGCGATTGACCTACGAACATCTCACGGGTCGGGATCGGGAGCCGCATACGACGGTCAACTAAAGCGGCAGAGAAGAGGAAAACGAAGAGCTGGTTAGCCCTTTCGGGCGGCTGGCTTTTTTCTTTTGGTGCTGGAAACTTTGGGTTTTGAGAAGGGATTCGGAACGGAACTCTTCGGCACGGATAAAACTGTTTTCAGGGCGTCGGCAAATCGCGTCGCCGCTTCCGTGCCTTCGATCATTTCAGAATGTGGTTTCATGCTCTATAATCGCTAACTCGGATCACTATCGAACGCCCTGTTCATTCTTGGCGGAAGGTCTAGGGTGTTGGCGCATCAGAGGCTGCGATGTATACGGCCTAGGAGAAGTGTGCCGTGATCTGTGCTGAAAGTCAACAGCTACTTAAGAGCGGGAATATAAGGGGCTTAGTCTGTGGCTTCCCCCTTCGCCTCCGTAAGAAAAGGTGCATTGTGGTACTTCATGGCTACGCCGATGACAGCGGAAGCGATGGACTACGAAACGAGAACGACGGTTCCGTCAGCGGGAATGTTTTTGTTCTTGCTGGTCTTGTTGCAAGCGCGGAACGATGGGAATATTTCTCAGATCGTTTTGAAGAAATATGCAACGAATCGCCACAGATGCCGGACTTTCATATGGCAGAGGCTTGGAGGATCAAGGGCCGATATAAATGGCGAGATGAACAACAACGGGATTCCAGGATCAAGCCTCTCGTGGAACTGATAAAGCAAAGTGCTCAATACCGAGTGGAAAGCGTTCTAGCGTGGCCCAATTATCTGCGGATCGTAAAGGGACACGTACCGCCGGGGTTAGACAGCCCGTACTTCTTGCTTTTCCATAACGTGATACTTTCCATTGCAAGTTTCATGGATAAGGCGGCCATAGAAGGTACTGCGGATTGGGTATTCGACGAACAGGGCCGGGTTGGTGCTGCCGCAAATAATTGGTACCACTTTATACGAGAGAGCATCGGCGAGAATGTTCGTAAACGGTTGGGCAGCACTCCGATTTTTCGCCACGATCAAAACGTTCTTCCATTAAAGGCCGCCGACATCTATGCGTGGCAGGTTCGCCGACATTTAGACATGGAACAGCCGCACGATCTCACGCATAACGACTATGTTGATTCTCTACTTGGTATTCACGGAGCAAGCAATATCATTACGGCAGACAACATGCACGACTTCGTATGGAACTTAAAAGTCAATAATGGCATCATGCTTAAATCGGAAACCACTTTTTTCTTGCCTAAGTAAACGGG
>JAYVEP010000046.1:0-6087 GCA_043749225.1 Acidobacteriaceae bacterium | reverse complement strand
CCAACCAGCGTCCAGAGGAAACCCCGGTGGGCTCTCCTCCCGGAATCGAACACCCGTAGCTCGCGAATGTCCGCCCGCGGAATAGAGCGCTCGCCGGAGGCTTCACGCACCACGACGGTGTCCGGACTGGCTGACACCAGAGTCGCCCGCAACCGGCCGCCCCCGCTCCGTTCGGTTACTTCAATCTTCTGCGCTGTAGGAATGCGTTGGACGGCGTCCCAATCGGCAGCGAACACTAGACCACTCGCGAACAAAAACAAACAGAGTTTCATAGGTCACCATAAAGAGGGCCAACCAGAGCAGTTCAGCTCAGCCAGGAACCCGATTATCTCACAGCCACCGTTCACCGCGCTAGACGTGGGACTCTAGCCGCCCGTGATGCTTTCTGCCGCGTTAACCCTGCTTTTCGAAGTCGCGCCACGCGATCCCGATTGGAATGAGCGGCTCTGAGTAGTCGGAAACTCGGGCATCCTAGGCTCATTGGCTTGACAGGTCCTGATATCACGTAACCGGAAGTTAGCCGGGGCTCCCCTTGGCGAGTTCGAGACGTGTCCAGACTGGGTGCCCACCATGGACTCCGGCCCAGCGGTTCGCACGTATCACTCTGAAAACAATGTCCGTTCACGGGTTTGATTATAGGGCCAATTGGGCCGCAAAAGTTCGAAACGTATCCTACCTGAGGAGCCAAACATCAATTCTCGAACTCATTGCTATCTCCTTGGATTCATTAGGAGGACTTGAGCGATTTACGTGGCGTTTGTGCCTTTTTTCTTCGACCCCAACATGGACTCGAACTGCTAACGGGTTCGTTCGACCGGGCCTGGCATCCCCCAAACGAATCGGTAGTCGTCCGCCATTGAGGATCAACTTCCGAGTGGCCGACCATACGGGAGCTATCACGCCAACCCAACGAGAAGGGGGCCTACTTCTTCTCCAACTGCTGGGTCCAGTTGGTCAAGACGTGGATGTTTTCCTGGACGTCGGGTTTAGCGAGGACGAGGAAGCGCTGGCCGTCGGCGGAAGCGGCGTATGCGAATGCATTTTCGTCTTGCAGGCGGATGCGGAGGGAGCGTTTGAACAACCTCAAAGGCGCGCCCGGGGAGAACGATCCGTTTGTTCCACTGGTGACGGGGAGCACCATTAAGTTAGTGTCGGGATAGTCCCCGTCTTCCAAGTAAAACAGTTCTTTGCCGTCGCCTCGCCAGCGAGGCTCCCTGCTTTGTTTGATCGATACTTTCCACCGTCCTTCGCCCGTGGGAAAAGGCCGCATATAGATCTCGCTTGTCCCCGATTCATTGGACGCGTAGGCAACCCATCGCCCATCCGGGGAAAGCTGCGCCTGGCTTTCGTCGGCTGCGGTCTGCAAGAACGGGTAAGGCTTGCTTTCACCGGCAGGGCCCAAGGGATTCGGCAAGACCCAGATATCACCCTGCGTCTCAGCGCCTACTTCTGTATAAAACAGGAAACGCCCATCGCGGGACCAATCGGACGCCGTTTTCCGGCTTCCGGTCTTCAGGAGCAACTCTTCTTTTCCTGACCCGGACGCACCTTTCCGATAAAGATTGCCGTCGCTCCCCGTGAAAGCCAGCATTTTGCCGTCCGGTGACCAGACTGGGGCCGTGCCGCCTAGTGGTTCGTTGGTCAACCGCAACTCATTGCTGCCGATCAAGCCATTGCCCGTCATCTCTTCCAGCCAAACCTGAAAGGGTGTCCCAAATCTGTCAACGGCGATGCGCCTGTCGCCGGGCGATAAGGCAACTCCATTCTGACGCAGCATGGGACCGGGCGACGCCAGCGGCTTACCCGCGCGATCGAGCCAGAGTAGCTGTTTCAACTGCGGGTCTCTGCCGGTCCCGAAAACCAGCACGCCGTTCGGAGCTGCCGCAACCATGACTCTCCCATCCTGATCAATCGATACGCCATTGGCGACTTTGACAATCTCCCCGCTGAGTTGCAGCGTGGCTGGATTGAAAGCTTGTGCCATCAGGGCGTCATCCCTGCGGAACAGCAAGTAGCCCGTTCCGGTGGAATCGGCTGGCGGTGCGAAAACGGCAGTGGTATTGTCCGGCAGGAGCCGCTTGCCTCCGGTGGGATCTTCCAAGGAGGCAACAAAGACGCCGGTTTCGCTTGCCGCAGCAACGTGAATTCCGGTGGGTGAGCCTTGATACAGAAAATGCTTCCCGTCAGGAAGAAAATAAGGACCCTTTCGCGCAATAGCTGGATCACCGGGCAATGTGGTGCAGCCACCGCCGGAGGTAGTGGTTTTCAGAAGTGTTCCGTTCGCCCCCGCAAGGAGAATGACGTTGTCCCGATTCCAGGTGCCGCCGTTGGTGGTCCCGCCGCAGAGTTCCTGCGCCGGTCCGCCGCTGGCCGATACGTACTTCCATTTGCCATTCTGAATGAACGCGATACTCTTTCCGTCCGCGGACCAGAAGGGCCCTCTCGCCCCGGTCTCCAGCACGGTCGTGTTGGCCAACACCCGAAACTCGTCCGAGCCGAGCGGCCGCACGGCCAGCCCCCGTTTGGGTCCCAAGAAGTTAACGACAAGATTCTGGCCATCCGGCGACAACGCCAGAAAACCCGCGGTGGTGCGGTCCGGCAGGGCCACGAGAGATGGGTCGTCAGGATCGAGCCTGTGCGCGGTCCGCGAAATAGGGATCGTCCGCCGAACCATCCTAGTGCGGCGGTGAGGACGAGGGCGGCTGCGGTTAGGGCGGGTTTCCAGGGGCGCTTTTGTATTGGGGCTGGCGCGGGTAGCGAGGTGTAGGAAGCGGAGGTGGGGAGGGCTTGTATCACGCTCTGGCCACCGACCCATTGCAGTTCGTCTTTGAGATCGCGAGCGGATTGCCAACGCTCGTCGGGGTCCTTGGCGAGACACTTGCGCAGCACGCGATCGAGCGCGGGAGGGGCGATGTCGGCGATGGAAGGGGCGGGGCGTTCCATGATCCCTGCAATCACGCTCGCCGGGGAGGTGCCGTCAAACACGCGCTTGCCGGTGAGCATTTCATAGAGCACGATGCCGAAGGAGAAGATGTCGCTGCGGGCGTCGATTTCCTGGCCGGTGGCTTGCGAGCCTAATTGCTCGGGCGACATGTAGAAGAGGGTGCCGACGATCTCGTTCTTGCCGGTGAGGGCCATGGTCATCGTCGCCTCGCTGACGGGGTTCGCGGCGCTGTTCAGCTTGGCGAGTCCGAAGTCGAGCAGCTTGATACCTTGCTTGGTGACGAGAATATTGGCGGGCTTGAGGTCCCGATGCGTGATGCCTTTTTTGTGCGCGGCGTCGAGGGCATCGCAGATCTGCGCGGCGTATTTCAACGTCTGGTCGAGCGGCAGAGGGCCTTTGAGAGGCGTCCCGTCGATAAACTCCATCACCAGATAGTTGGGTCCGACGTCGTACAAGTGGCAGATGTTGGGATGATTGAGCGCGGCGACGGCGCGGGCCTCGCGCTCGAAACGCTCGTTGAATTCGTTTTGAGGGCGACGATGCGGTCGAGGCGGGTGTCGGTGGCTTTGTACACCTCACCCATGCCGCCTGCGCCGATGGGCGCAAGGATTTCGTAGGGGCCGAGTTTCTCGCCTGATTGGAGGGGCATAAGCAATTTAACAAGTGTACTCGGTCAGGAAAGCGGGTTGGCCTGAGTCACGGCGCACTCGGAAGTGATCGCACTCTCACGAATCGCGCCCATACGGTTGATCTGCTCTTTGTTGTCCTATCCCATGCGAGTTCGGATACAGCCGGGCGGTTCTAGATACGACCATGCTGGGTGCCCAGCCTGGACGCTATTACGATTCTTGACTGTAAGCAATACTGTACAAAGGAGTTGACTTGGTTCGAGCAGAAGGGAATTTAGGCCGCAAGAGTTCTAAATGCGTCCAAGGTGTGAGCCACTTCATTTGTGTCATCTGCTGATTCTGCGCTCGCAATGAGCTCACGTCGGCTCGGAGTTTTCGTCTCGACAGCATCTGGGCGCCCAGAAAGGACTCGTACTGTCGGGAGGGTCAACTTCCGAATTGCGTCATTCGTCCGCGAATCGGCTTTCAGCGCCGTTTCACGGGCCCGTTGGTAAAGCTACGCGACTTATCGCTCCCATCTTTCGAACATCGACGCGGACGCCATCTCCGGGTAACTATCAATCGCGGCCCTGCCCCGGAACTGACACGTTGCGGACCCAAAATTCGTCTCTACTTGCGGCGAGCTTCCACAGATTTGAGTATGGATTGAAAGCGCGGATCATCTCGCAGCGGTGCGAGACGCCGGTTGCGCCGGAAGTACGAGACGCGTTCGTCGCCGCGGGCGATGGCAAGTTGCAGCCATTCGATTGCCTTGGAGTGATCTCCTTGCAAGGCATAAAAATCCGCTGTCGTCGAAGTTACCGACCAAGTCAACCTTGCGAACTTCAAAGTGCCCTCATCCATGGCTTGCAGAGCTTCCTCGCGTTTGCCCTCCGCCGCGAGAAGAATCGCCCATGCATGCCGCCACGCGTAATTCTCTTCGAATTCACGCCGCATTCCCTCCAGCAATGCCCGGGCCTGTTCGGGCTTACCGTTGTCTAAATAGGCCATGGTGAGAAACCAAGCGGGGGCAAGATGACGGGGGGATTGCTGAAGCACGCGTTCCAACGCGTGGATGGCGGCCGGGGCATCGCCCTGCGTCCGCAGCAGTTCACCAAGCATCATCCTGGTGGGATTTTCCATTGGATAGCGCTCGAGCCGTGAGCGTACTATGGCCAGCGGCTCCTCGGTTTGTCCTCTGAGCATGCGTAGGATAACGAACGGGGGAGCTCGCCCGTTATTTCCACCATTACGCCACCATTCTTCTTCTAGCTTCGCCGATGGAATGCGGTCCAGCCGACCTTGAGCGAGATAAAGTATGGTTTGTACTGCAAGCAGTAAGCCAAGCGCCTGTTCCGCCTGATGAACCTCCTCCTCCACTCGATAGAGAACGCTTTCGTCGTTCGTGTACCCGTTGTAGATTTCAAGGATCTGCATGTTCGCGTGCTGCAAGCGAGCCGAGGTAAAGCGGGCATCCAGTTCCAAGGCGCGCTTGAAAGTCTTTCGCGCTAACGGGATATCGTTTTGGAAGACGAGGAAGTTCATCGCCAGGTTGTATTGGTCGTTTGCCTCGCGATTCGCCGACGGCGTTGAACCGTCGAACAATGCCTGTGGCTTCGATTGGAATGTCCAAAACGCTCCGGCGCTCAGCGCCGCTAGCATCAGTACACCGGCGATCCCCCATCGCTGCCTCCGAGTAGTGGCGTTCCATCCTGCGGCCGCATCGCCAATCTCACCCGGGCCTTCGACCTCTTGACTCATGCCGGCCGCAATCGAAGGCGTATCGGGCGCCCCGTTGGACCCTAGGGGTTTTGGAACGGCAACCCCGGAATGGAGAGGTGCAATAAACCGATATCCCTGGCCTGGAACCGTTTCAATATAATGAGGCCGGTCCGCTGAGTCGCTCAAGGCCCTTCGAACTACGTTGACGGCGGAGCTGAGACCCTGCTCGAAATCCCCGAAGGCGGCGCCGTTCCAAAGCAGCTTCTGCAACTCCCCGCGGCTGACGGCTTCGCCAGGCCGTTCCACCAGATGCACAAGAATCTTCAGCGGCATGCCGCCCAGCTTGATGGATGTACCGTGCTTGCAGAGTTTCCCAAGAGCTTTGTCGAAGCTGAAGGGGCCGAATTCAATCAACGCGCCTGACTGAGGTTGATTATCCTTCATTGATGGCAAAGCCTCGGGACTCTGATACCCAAGCCTAACAGATATCGAATGATCAGGTTACGGTCTGAGGTGAGATTCCAAGTGAAAAATATTAGACTGCGGAGGTGGGTCGGGCTACACTGCCGCTACCCCCTTCGATTCTTTCAAGGGGGCCATTCTGAACAAGGAGATTTCTCTATGAATTCGCGAATTTTATCGTCCGGGCCGCTGGTTATGGCGGCCATGTCGATCATACTGTCGGCGTCAGCAGTTCTCGCCGAGGTAAAGACTTTGAATGTGCAAGGGTCATTTGACGGTCATGGCATCGGGGTCTTCCAAAATGGAACCTTGCAGGCCAGCGGGGCGGGCGCGGGTCATGCGTCGCACATC
>JAYVEP010000045.1:0-41604 GCA_043749225.1 Acidobacteriaceae bacterium | reverse complement strand
CTCGCTGTGTTAGCTACCGGCGCAACGCTATCGCTTGGCTCGCTGATCGGGTTCGTGACTCTGTTTGGGATCAGTCTGAGAAACTCCATAATGATGATTAGTCATTACGAACACCTCACTACTGTTGAGGGCATACCCTGGGGACCGGAAGCCGCCGTCCGGGGAGCCTCGGAGCGGCTCGCACCCATTCTGATGACCGCCCTCGTTACCGGCCTGGGATTGTTGCCCTTGGCCATAGGCAGTGGCGATCCGGGCCGCGAAGTCGAAGGCCCAATGGCGATTGTAATCCTGGGCGGTCTCGCGACCTCGACGATCCTGAACTTGCTGGTTCTTCCCACGCTTGCATTGCGCTTTGGGATATTCGAATACCGCGACCAGACGAAGGCTGGGTTGAGGACCATATAGGTGAGTCTGCCAGAACGTGATCGCACCCGGAGCGATGCTCTCGACGAGCTGGGACTCACGTGCAATGCGGGACCTTGAGTCGACAAGAACCACAAATTCGCTTTGGGCACCGGGCCCAAAGCGCACCAGTGGAATGCCCGCGAGGTCAATCTCTTACATTCGACGAAGCTCCCTGAGAGTGACCGTTCTCTCGATTCATCACACGCGCTAGGTCCAAAGTTCTCAAATACACTTTCTTCTCCCGGCGACGCGTTAAGCCAGACAGGAGAAGAAGAAAAGATGAAGCGACGTAGATATCAATATGGTTGTCTAACCAAGAAGAGCCACACACTGAGCGAGGATGTGTGGCAGTTTCGCTTTTACGAAACAACACCCGAAGGCCACCGCTATCGTCGATCGAGAACCATTGGCACAGTGGTCCAATATCCCACAAAAACAGACGCCTTGCGCGTCATCGAGCCCCTTCGTCTCCGACTGAATCTGCATCATCGATTTGGAAGGCCCGTATCAGTCAGTGCTCTGGTGGATCGCTATGTTGGACACGAATTGCCGGAACGGCGGCACTCAACACAACAATCTCATTTGTCGGCCTTGCACTGCTGGATTCGCCCTCGGTGGGGTGACTGTCTGCTGGAGCAAGTAAAGCCGGTTGCAGTGGAAGATTGGTTGCGATCACTTGTTTTGGCGCCCAAGACCAAAGTCAATCTTCGCAGCCTGTTTCACCTTATTTATGAGCACGCACGGCGGTGGGAGTTCACCGATCGCAATCCCATAGACCTGGTGCGACAGCGTGGCGGCCGTCGATGCATACCGCGTGTGCTAACACCGGGCGAGATCCGCCTCCTTCTGGAGCAACTGGCCGAGCCATACCGCACCATGGTTCTGATTGCGGCATGTCTAGGCCTTCGCGCCAGCGAAATCATGGGCCTACAGTGGGGGGACTTCAACTGGGAAGATCTCACGGTCCTGATACGGCGGGGGGTTGTAAACGGCAGGGCTGGCGATACCAAAACCGAGGCATCCCGTAAAGCTCTTCCCGTTGATCCTCGTCTTGCCGCAGCTCTGGTGGAACTGCGGAACCGCAGCTTGCACAAAGGCTCACAAGACTGGGTTTTCGCAAACCGCGCTGGCCAACCGCGAGGACAGCAGAACATCCTGCAGCGCCATCTGAGGCCGGCAGCGGTACGGGCTGGTATTGTGAAGATCGGCTGGCACACCTTTCGACATTCGTACTCTACGATGCTGCGAGCCGCGGGCACCGATATCAAGGTGCAGCAAGAATTGTTGCGGCACTCGACCATCCAGAGCACGCTGAACATCTACACGCAGGCAGTTTCCGAGCAGAAGCGAACCGCAAACAGCATTGTGGTCGGAATTCTGCTCAATGAAATTGCCCCGGAAAACCAAATCCCCGTTAATGGGAGCTAAAAGGAGCTAGCGTTCCGCCTGTTGGGCCTCATACGATCACATTCAAGTGATTGTTTTTGTGGAGCTTGCGGTTGGTTGCGGGGGGTGGATTTGAACCACCGACCTTTGGGTTATGAGCCCAACGAGCTACCGGACTGCTCCACCCCGCATTGCGAGTGTAACAACCCTGTAACCTAGCGTCAAACTTCTGGCTTTGTTTTCGAGCGAAAACACTGAGTTCACGCATTATGCTGGCAAAACATCCATGCCGAGTTGCCCGCCAAGCTCTCGTTTGCCGGTTTCGCGTTCAAATTGTCACTTCACTTCTGCCAACTTTTTCTTTCTCTGACACGCCGTCACTAGCTTGGTGGGATCGATCGCTTCATCGTCCACCTGCATTTCCATGATCTTTCCATCCTTCCCGATCAGGAAATTGATGCGCTTCGGAGCTTTATCTTCGCGAGAGTAGACGCCGTACTTGCGGGTCACTTCCCCGCCCGAGTCGCTTAAGAGTGGAAAGGTTACGCCGATCTGGTCGGCAAAGGCTTTATTGGCGAACGGGCTATCCATGCTCACACCCACGACCTGGGTGTCTGCTGCTTCCAGTTTTTGCAGATTCTGCTGGAAGTTTTTCATCTGCTGGGTTCAACCACCGGTGAAGGCAAAAATATAGAAGCCGACCATGACATTCTTCTTGCCCTTGAAGTCATGCAGCGACATCTTCTTTAAGTCGTTACCGGTAAAGTAATCCAGGGTAAAGTCGGGTGCGACATCGCCGACTTTCAGCGCGGGACGTGTGACTTTTTGCGGAGCGGCCGATAGAAAAGAGCCGGCTCCCAGCGCCAGAAGCACGGCCAATCCGGCTGCCATCATTCTCTTGTTCATAATTCCCTCTTCGAGGCCTTGGCCTTGCAGGGAATCCGGCAGGGCGCTTAAACCCACGCTACGCTATGCGGCGGAGTGGGTCAAACGGAAAATAGGCACGGCGAGCAGGAATGCTCGCCCAACACGATCCCTTCTTGTATTCTCTTTAAGAGTGCCTGCAGATTTCCTAACCCGCTTGAAGGAAGCGCCCCTGCTTTGCGACGGAGCCATGGGGTCGGTGCTCTACGGCAAAGGTGTGTTCATCAACCGTTGTTATGACGAGTTGAACTTGTCGCAGCCGGATTTGATTCGCTCCGTACACCAGGAATACTTGCAAGCGGGGGCGGAGATCATTGAAACCAATACTTATGGTGCCACGTCTTTCCGACTGATAAAGCATGGTTTAGAGGACAAGACCCGCGAAATTAATCTAACGGGTGCTCGCCTGGCGCGAGAGGCGGCCAAGAGTTTTGACGTTTATGTAGCGGGTTCCGTCGGACCGCTTGGAATCCGTATCGAGCCACTGGGCAAGACCTCTCGCGAAGAAGCTCGGGCGGCGTTTCGGGAGCAGATTGCTGCGCTGATCGAGGGTGGCGCGGACGTCATTATTCTGGAAACCTTTGGATACCTGGAAGAGCTCCATCAAGCGATTTTGGCGGCACGTGAGGTCAATCCGAAGATTCCAGTGATTGCGCAGGTCACCATTGACGAGGAAGGAAACTGCCTCGACGGATCGAGACCGGAGATATTTACGCGCCGTTTGGAAGACTGGGGAGCGGACGTTATCGGCTGCAATTGCAGCGTAGGTCCGGTGGCTATGCTGGAGGCGGTGGAACAGATGCGTCGCTTCACTGATCTGCCACTTTCGGCGCAGCCAAACGCAGGAATTCCCCGCTCGGTCGAGGGTCGCAATATCTATCTGTGCTCGCCTGAGTACATGGCGAGTTATACCAAGAAATTTGTGAATGCGGGCGCCCAGATTATTGGTGGATGTTGCGGGACCACACCCGACCACACCCGTGTAATGAAGTCGATGCTGCGGGCAGGCGAGGCTAAATCGAAGACGCCGAGCGTGCACATCGCCAAAACTGCGTCAGCGGAAAAGGCAGCGCAGGAGATTCCAACTGGCGAACGCTCCCGCCTGGGCGCGAAGCTGGTGCGGGGCGAGTTCATCACGATGGTGGAGGTTGTTCCTCCGAAGGGGACGGACACACGCAAGGAAATTGAAGGCTGCCGATATTTGAAGTCGGTGGGTGTGGATGCCATCAATATTCCGGACAGCCCTCGGGCCTCAGCGCGCATGAGTAACCAGGCCCTGTGCCTGCTCACGCAGCAGCAGGTGGGTATGGAGGCGATTCTCCACTACACCTGCCGGGACCGGAATGTTTTGGGCATTCAGTCGGATTTGCTGGGCGCGTCGGCGATGGGAATCAGAAATCTGATTTGCATCACGGGTGACCCTCCGAAAATGGGCAATTACCCAGACGCTACGGCGGTGTTCGATGTTGATTCCATCGGGCTGGTCAATATCGTCCACAACTTGAACCGAGGCTTGGATATTGGAGGCAATCCGATTGGGGAGCCGACGCGGTTCGTGATTGGAGTGGGGGCGAATCCCGGCTTGCCGAATCTGGACGAAGAGGTGCGGCGATTCCAGTACAAGGTTGAGGCTGGAGCGCAGTACGCGGTTACGCAGCCGGTGTTTGATTTGGCGCTGTTGGAAGCTTTCCTGAAGCGCATTGAAGGGTGCAGGATTCCGGTGGTGGCCGGAATATGGCCTTTAGTTTCACTGCGAAACGCGGAATTCATGCGCGACGAGCTGAAGGTTTCCGTACCCGATTCGATTATGGAGAGGATGGCGCGGGCGGCCTCTCCGGAAGAAGCTCGATCGGAAGGGGTGGCCATCGCACGCGAAATGTTGTTGGCCGTTCGCGGAATGTTGCAGGGCGCTCAAATCAGCGCGCCTATGGGACGCTATTCCCTGGCGGTGGATGTGCTGGAGGCGCTGGGAGAAGGTCCAACGGGCAGGGTTTTCTCCGCTTGACACTCTCAATGGCCCGCGGGCAGAACTCAACCGACGACATGGAATCCCCGCCCTGTCGCAAAGGACGCGACAAGGACGGGGCACCCGGCGAGTGCGACAAGGGGGGAACTTTCGTGTATACGTTTTTCACAAAAAGCACTACCCTGCCACCCCAAGTTTAGGAATAGAATTGGTCTAGGAGCGGTCCTTTGCTGAAATTCGAGGAGTCTCTGCAGCGCCTGGAAAAGATAGTTGCAGATTTAGAAAAAGGCGATGTATCTCTGGAGAAATCGCTGGTACTCTTCGAGGAAGGCATGCAGCTCTCCGGCCAGTGCCGTAAAGAGCTGGAGCAGGCCGAAGGTAAAGTTGAAATTCTGCTGAAGCAGAATGGAAAACTCCAAGCGGAAGCGTTCGAGCTTCCGAACGAGAAAGCGAAGCGGTAAGCTTTCAGGTTCGAGTTGCTCGTCAGTAGCAGGATCTGCGGCGCCCGCCGCAGCTTGGCCGCCGGAAACGGCGTAAGCATCCTGAAAGGGGTGAGCTATGACGCCCTTGAGCGTGTTGGTATGGCAGGAAGACTCCAGAGTTGCACGGGCATTGGCTTCTGGTCTGGCCTCGCATTTTCATTCCGTGCATGTGGCCGAATCACTCGGTAACGTACGCGCCATGATTGCTAAACATCGGGCCGAAGTGTTGATCGTTGACATGGAAGGCGCGCACCTGCAAATTGTGGAGCAGTTGCATCGCGAATATCCCTCCATTTGTATTGTGTGTACTCATCGCGTGGCCGATGAGCAGATGTGGGCAGCGGCGCTTGATGCTGGCGCGAGCGATTATTGTCAAAGCACAGATACCGAAGGAATATTGCTGGCGGCGATTCGCAATGCCCCGCCAAGTCGGAGCGCGGCGGCGTAGAAACCGAAGTGCGCGAAGTTGAAGAAAGGCGAGGAGAAATCCTCGCCTTTCCTATTTCTGGACTCTCGTAGTTAAAGGAAACGGGCTGCGAAAAATGGCAGCCCGTTTTTGTGTAGACTCACCCAGTCTACGGGCAAGGTGCAGACTGCGTAGGGAACGTGTTGAGGAAGGTGTACCAACCGTTTACGGCGATGGAAGGAGTCTGGCGCGCGAACCACGAGAAGAAGACTAAGTCTTCGGGGTGGTAGGTAAAACCGTTCAGAGTCGCGGTGAAAGCCGTGCCGGTAACCGGATCGCCATTCTCGAGGTTGGTCTGGCAGCCGGAAACCTGGCCAACATGGCCCCAAGTTGGGACGATGTTGTTGCCGAACGGATCATCCAACCATTCGCCAAGCTCGTGGCTCAGGGCGTGAATGTCCTGGATGGGGACGGAGAACAGCGCGGGGTCACTGTAGGTTGCAATGGCATAGGTTTGGTTGCCCGCCGTGGCGCTGTGGTAGCCCAGGATGCAGCAACCGCCGCTGGTTTCAAACACGTCGTAGCTGATAAACAGCGGGAGGCTGGTGGGCGGGATAGCGAGCGTTGTGATCAGGGATTGGAGTTTTGCGTCGACGAAGTTGATATCAACCTCGCCAATCAACTGGCTTCCGCAGAAGGGGCCGGCGGTGAAACCTGCACTCGGAGGCACGACGATGGTCTGCGCGGGCTTCTGCGTCACCGGAGTCAATTTCGTGTGGTAATTGCGCGTGACGCTGCCAACAGACTGCCAAAAGTTGGCACGCCGAAAGGCATCCATGTATTGTGTTGTACCGACGTTGGTAGTGCCCTCGACGAACGGGAAGTTGACGAAGAGCGGGGACTTCCTGATCCGGGTGAGTGCGGACGTTGTGTCTCCGCAGGCAATCGCGGTGGGAGAGATTGTGGTTGTTCCGAATTTGAACTTCACCGGGACGATGACAACCGGAATGTTCGTGGTTACGTTACTCGTAGTCGGGTTGGCTCCGACCATGGTGAAGTTGTAGGTTGTGCCGCCGGAGACAAAGCTGCTGCTCCAAAGAGGAACGTTCGCGGCTGGCGCGATGAGTGCCGCGTTGACATTGCCGCGGGGAATCACTGTGAATCGCGGAGTGCCGTTGATGTGAGCTTGTTGGGCATTGGAATTGGGCGTAATGACGCAAGTCAAAAACAGGCCGAGTAGGAATTTTGCTTGAAATCGCACGAAGTGCCTCCTGAGTTTGGTGAATAGGTTTTGAGAAGTTGCAGCGTTCCTGGTCTGTCGCTAGAAGTTCGGCGGCTGCCACGAGATCGGCAGGGGGGGTAGAAGAAGAGTAGGGTACTTTCTTTTTGGTGTCAACGCCAAAAGCCTTGCGGGGCTTGGCATTTTGGGTATTCAGGTGTCGTGTTTGCAAACCTTTTCACAGGAAGGAGAAAGAGTGGGAATCAATTTTCCCAAATGTGTGGCAATTTAACCGACCGCCCAGAATCTATCGCAACCCGACGGAAAGCCTCTCCTTCCCCGGCGATCTCGACAGGCAGCGGGAACAGAGCGGAGCCAATGAAATAGATCGTCAATTGTAGAAAACATTCGAGAAGCCTTTCGCTTTCAAGGCTTCGAGATTGACGTGATTTGAAAGTCCTAGAGCTATGTTTTCCGCTCCGTGGCACGGGCCTTTTTCGGCAGCAGCACTAGGAACGCCGCAGAGACGATCATCGATATTCCGACAAACGCCAAACCGCCGGAGAGGCTACCGGTCTTGTCCTTGATGAGCCCAATGGCGTAGGGACCCACGAATCCGCCGAGGGCTGCGATGGAGTTGATCAAGGCAATTCCGGAAGCGGCGGCATATCCAGACAAGAATTCGACGGGCAAGGCCCAGAATGGAGCAAGCATGCTGTAGACGCCTATAGCGATAATCGACAACAGGAGCATGGACACAGCCGGTGAATTGGCGGCGCCAAGCAGGAGCCAGGCCATTCCTGCAATCACAGCGGGGATGGCAGCATGATAACGCCTCTCCAGGCTCCGGTCAGAGCTACGGGAAACCAGAACCATCGCTGCCAAACCAACCACTTGAGGGATTACACCCAAGAGGCCAACTGTCGTACTGGAATAGTGGCTGGAAAATGATTTGATAACCTGCGGCATCCAGAAACCAAGAGAGTACAGGCCGATAATGAAAGTGAACTGAATCCACGCCAGATGCCACACCCGCAAATGCGTGAAGGTTTGTGCCACCGAAATCTGGTGCTCTTTTAGCTTTGTTTCCTCCTCGCGGGCAAGTTCGGCTTTGATCCATTCCTTTTCCTCCGGCGCTAGAAACTTGGCCTCGGCCGGGCGGCTGGGCAGCAAGAGATACACGAGCACACCGCAGATCACAGCCGGAACTCCCTCCAGAATGAGCAACCAGCGCCAACCACTCAGATTGAGCCAATGCACATGATCCATGATGATCCCCGATACTGGACCACCGAGAATACTGGTGACAGGAATGCCCACCACAACCAGCGCAATGGCCTGTGCCCTTTCCCGCTGGCGAAACCAGTACGAGAGATATAAGACAATGCCGGGATACGACCCCGCTTCCGCCAGCCCCAGCATAAAACGCACAATGTACAAGTCATGCACATTGCGGACGAAGCCGGTGAGCATGGCCACGATTCCCCACGTCACCAGAATGCGGGCGATCCAGATACGAGCGCCGATTCTATGCAGCAGTAAGTTGCTGGGAATTTCAAAAAGGAAGTAGCCAAAAAAGAAAGTCCCCACCAGCAACCCGTACTGCTGACCGGATATCCCCAGTTCTTTGTTCATGGTCAGCGCGGCGAAGCCAATGTTGATGCGGTCGAGGTAGGCCACCACATAGAGCAGGAAGATGAATGGAAGAATTCTCCACTGGATTTTGCGAATGGTGCGAGTTTCAATGGCGCTTGGGTCGGCTTGGAGTTCGCGAATCATGAAGGTCTCCGGGTCAGAGCGGCAGCCAGTTCCCGATTCCCTGCTCGATTGCTCGGGCATAGACGAGTGGAGCGACCGCAATATCGTCCAAGGCGAGGCCGAGGTTGCAGGCAACCGTACGCTCTTGCGGGGACTGGCGGCCATGCTTTCTGCCTGTTACTAACTCACCGAGGTCTGCGTGAACCGGAGGAATGTTCTGGAAATATCCAATGTGGCGATAGTGTTCTAACTGTGCGATATCGTCGGTACAAAACTTATCCACTTGATGAAGAGCTTGCGGATGCCAGTAGGAATCGAAATCGACGAGTGAGGCGAAGGCGCCCTCCGCAAGCCAACCGGACTGGATCGTTGCATGAGGCTTACGCAGGATCGGGCCGCTGGTAACGACAATGTCACAGCCTTCGACCGCGTGCTTGGGATCGTTGACGGAAACAATCTCAACATTCAATTGCTGGCTCATTTGTTTTGCGAAGTCCACACTGCGCCCTGAGTGAGTGTCATAGGCAAATGCCTTCTTGATTGGGAACACAGCCGTTAGGGCTTGCAAATTACTGCATCCCTGCACACCGCAACCCAGAATGCCGACCGTCTCAGATTCCGGGCGTGCTAGATACTTCGCCGAGAGTGCCGTGGCTGCGCCAGTGCGTTTGGCGGTAATCCAGGTGCAATCCATCACCGAGAGCGGCAAACCGGTTTCAAAATCGTTCAGAATCAGCAACCCGGTTACGTAGGGCAACCCTCGCCTGCTATTGGCTGGATAGCCTGCGACCCACTTCATGCCGACGGCTTTTTGTGCAGGAATGCAAGCGGGCATGGCGTGAATAAAAGCGTCGAGCTGGGAGTGGACGCCAATTTTTGCCGGTATCTCGACCCTGCCCTCGCCCTTTTCGCGGAAAGCGGATTCGAGCGCGGCGATAATCTCGGGCATAGTGAGGCCGACGGCTTCGACATCCGCCTGCGTTAGGTAAAGAAGTTCTTTACCGAGATGCATCTTCCGCTCCAGGCTTGCGGGTCCAGGTTCGAACGATCGGAACGAAGCTGACGACGGTTTTCGACGCGGTAACCTCAGAGTGAACCCTTTCGGCCAGCGTGTGGAAGTCCCCTAGATCTTCAAAGGACACGTTGTGCAGGTCGGCCAAGGGCCGCAGACTACCAATGAGATCGGTGACTAACCCCGTAAATTCAGCATCGCTTCCCAACCGCGTTTCTATCCGCATCTGCGGAGCAGGCAAACCGACTTCCTGGAAGATGCGGAACAGGTCTGGTCCCATCTCAGGATTGACGCCTGAGCGCAGAAAAGTCTCATGGATGGAACCAAGCACCTTGGACCATAGGGGCAAGCGAGCACTGAAAGCGAGGAAAGGGATCCACGTAGGCTCCTGGAAAGCGAACACCCCTCCGGGCCGAACCAGCTTGGACAAAGAGCGCAACACAGAAGTTGGGTCAGGAAGAAACATTAGAATAAAACGTCCGACGGCGGCGTCGAAAGCCTTGTCGCTGACGATCTGGTTCACGTCGCTTTGCGTAAAGCTGACGTTGGTGAGACCTGCAGCAGCAACGCGTTCGCGGGCCAGGGCGATGGAGTTCGCATCGCGTTCGATGCCCACAACCTCGCCCGTAGGGCCAACCAGTTTCGCGGCTAACATGGCCACATCTCCCACGCCGGAGCCGAGATCGAGGACTCGCTGTCCGGTTCCGATACCTGCTTCCCGGAATAGCCGCTCGGTTGAGGGCCCAATGCGGCCAGCCTGCCGGATGAGGCGGTCATGCTCGGAGTTGCTGTAGCCTAACGCGTAGCTATTGGAAATTTCCTCTGGCACGTTCGCTCCCCTTTCTGTTTTCGGTTACTCGTTTGCCGGGAACACACCTACCGCCACCTCTCGGCAATGTAAGTTCGCGTAATCTTGTCCACAGATGTGGTTCCAACCTGTCGCATGATGCCGTCGAGTTCGCGACGAAGAATAGCCAGAACCGCCTCGACTCCTGGCTGTCCAAAGGCCGCCAGTCCCCAGTTGTAAGGTCTGCCAATACAAATTGAATTTGCACCTAACGCGAGGGCCTTAAATACGTCGGTACCTCGGCGGAACCCTCCGTCGATGAGCACCGGAATCTTTCCCCCGCAAGCTTCGACGACCTCCGACAGACATCCGATTGTGGAACGCAGCGTCTCTTCTCCGCGGCCCCCATGATTCGAAACGACGATTCCGTCGACTCCATGTTCGACGGCCAGCTGTGCATCTTCGCGAGTGACGATGCCTTTGATGAAAATCTTCATCGTGGTCGCATCTTTCAGCCGTTTTACAAAATCCCACGTCATGTTGTCTTTATGCAGATCGTGGACTTGAGATAGATCCAGGCGGTCAAACATGGGGAATTGATGCAGGTATCCGGTGAATCCGGGTTCGTGACACATCTTGCATTCCCGCTTGTCGACTCTCTTGGCCCGCTCCAGCGTTTCGCGATTGCTTCTTGGCTGCAGATCGACGGTAAGCGCCAGCACGGGACAACCGGCGGCCTCAGCGCGCTTCACAATGGCGCGCGTAACATCCCACACGTCGGTGGTGTAGAGTTGTTGCCAAACGGGAGCACCCCGCGCCGCGATCACATCTTCCACCGAGGTCGTTGCTGCTGTGGAGAGGATCATCAAATGCTCTTTGGCACGGGCAGCCTTAGCGGTGGCAATCTCCCCGTCGTGATGAAACGCCCTCTGGGCACTGACCGGAGCGAGCACAATCGGCGATGTCCAAGTATTTCCAAACAATCGGACGGACGTATCAATCTTGCTGACATCTACCATACGTCGCGCCCGTATTTCCAGATGCGCGAAACCCTCGCGGTTTGCTCGCACCGTGGCGTCGTCGTCCACTCCGGTGGCAAGATTTCCAAAATGTGCGGGCGGCAAAACTTTCCTGGCAACTGCTTCAAAATCCATTATGTCGAGAGCCTGGTCAGGACTTGTAATCAGGTCGCTTCCTTGAGCGATTTGGGCCAGGGCGGCATGTGCTCCCTTGCCATCGTTCTGCTCTGCGGCAAACAGCTTAGCGAGAGGAGCCGCGATAAGGCCGCCCCCAGCCAGCAGCGGGCTTGCTGCAAGAAATCTGAGAAAGCGTCTGCGAGTGTTCCAGTTTTCAGTCGTTCGTGACATGCGGTCCTTCCGTGAATAGCTTAGGGGTCTCGAGTCGTTCCCAGTGCGTCGCAAGTATAGTTTCGAAGTTCTCGGGATTGTAGCTCACTTCACTTAAATCGGCTTTGCGATACCTGTTACACGCTCCGCTTGTTATACTCAGCGATTCATGGTGCAGGAGACGGTGGTGGTGGAATCTTCTTTACACGAGACGCTGGCGCAAGGCAGCGCCCTGGCCGATGCGGCTCTGGAGCGCTTGATCCCAGCGGCGACGGTACGACCGTTGTCGATTCATCAAGCCATGCGGCACAGCGTTTTTGCCGGTGGTAAACGGCTGCGTCCAATTCTTTGTGTGGAAGCCGGTCGCATGATTGCCGGTTCTCTGCCTGTCGGCATTGAGGACTTGGGCGCGGCGCTGGAAATGCTGCACACCTATTCCCTAATCCACGACGACTTGCCCGCGCTGGATAACGATGACTTGCGGCGCGGACGCCCCACCTGTCACAAAGTCTTTGGCGAGGCGATCGCGATTTTGGCAGGCGATGCTTTGCAAACCCAGGCTTACGAAGTCCTGGCAGGATTGCAATGTCCAGCGCAAGCTCGGGTACGGATTATCGCGGAGATCGCGCGCGGCACCGGAACAGTCCACGGCATGATTGGCGGTCAGGTCGTCGATCTGGAAGCGGAGCGCACCCGCCCCGATGCGGAAACTCTCGACTACATTCATCGTGCAAAAACGGCGGCGTTGATCGCTGCCAGCACTGTGAGTGGAGGAGTTTATGCAGGCGGCGACGACGATGTCATCTCGCGGCTGCGAACCTTTGGACAGAGTGTCGGATTGGCATTTCAAATTGTTGACGACGTGCTCGATGTTACTCAGTCCTCCGAACAACTTGGTAAAACGGCTGGGAAAGATACTGCTGCGGAAAAGGTTACGTATCCAGCGTTGTACGGGATTGAAGAGTCGTTACAACGCGCAGACGCGCTGGTGATGCAAGCATTCACAGCCTTGGAACCGTTTGGGGACCGTGCGGAAACCTTGAAGTCGCTGGCCCGTTATTTGGTGGAGAGGAAGAAATAGCGGATTGTTCGAGTTTCTTTCCATCTCGCTGGGCGCCATCCTGGGAGCGAACTCCCGCTACTGGACCAACCGGCTTGCGCTGCGGATGTACGGCCCTGGTTTCCCTTATGGAACGCTCGCAATTAACGTCGTTGGAAGTCTGATTCTGGGATTCTTCATGGCCTGGGCCGTTGGGCGATTGGCGGTCGATTCGCGATGGAGGCTTTTCGTTGTAGTAGGCTTCTGCGGCGGATTTACTACTTTCTCCAGCTACGCGTTTGAAAGTGTGGCATTAGCCGAACGCGGGCAGTGGGCTTTAGCTGGCGCGAATATTCTTTCCAACAATTTGCTGTCGCTGGTTGCGGTTTTGGCCGGCATGGCGCTGGCGCGGGTTCTATAAAAACCATGACTGAAAACAAGACGCAACCGCTTGACGTTCTCGCCATTGCCGCGCATCGCGACGACGTGGAACAGACTTGCGGCGGCACTCTACTCAAAATGGCGCAGCGCGGATACCGCACCGGCATTCTGGATTTGACACAAGGCGAGATGGGCACGCGCGGTACAGCCGAAGAAAGGGCAACGGAGGCTGCTGACGCCGCACGAATCTTGCAAGCGAGTTGGAGGCGAGCCCTCGACATCCCCGATGGCCGCGTCGAAAACACCTGGGAGAACCGTCTGAAGGTTGCGCGCGTGATTCGTGAGACGCGACCACGTGTGGTCATACTTCCCTACTGGCAGGCGCGACATCCCGACCACGCTACAGCATCTACTTTGGGATACGAGGCGTGTTTTTTATCGGGTCTTCGCAAGTTGGGGATTGACGGCGAACCACATCGTCCCTTTAAGATTGTTTACGCTTCCCTCTATCACGACGTGCGACCGAGCTTTGTAGTGGACATCAGCGCGCAGTTTGAGGCGCGCACGCAATCGCTCTTCGCGTACAAGTCACAATATGAAGATCAAGCGGTAGGCAGCGGCGACTTCCCCGCCCACGCTGAGATTCGTACGCGCGTGGAAGCCATGGCGCGGTTCTATGGAATGCTGGCAGGTGTGGAATACGGTGAGCCGTTCGTGCAGAAGGAAGTGGGGCTGGTGGATGATTTACTGTTGGTGCCGGTGAAATCGATTTAGCTCGATTCTAAGTCTTCAGCATCACCGTGACCCCATCCCGCAGTGGCAGGAGAACAGGGTAGAAATCCGGCGACGCGTACGACATACGGTTGAATTCCTGAATCCCCTGCGTCGCCTTGTCTTCGGCTGCAGCGGCCGAAGCCACCTTCCCGCTCCACAAAGTGTTGTCAGTAATAAACAGCCCGCCTTTGCGCAACCTTGGCCCGGCTAGACGCAAAACACGCGGGTAGTCGTGTTTATCAACATCGTTGAAGATAATGTCGAACTGATCTTTCTGTTCCGAAAGAATTTCCAGGGCGTCGCCAGTGTGGATCGTGATGCGAGATGTCACGCCCGCACGATCAAAGTATCCACGGGCCTTGTCCGCATTCCTGCGATCACCGTCGGTGTAGATCACGCGACCGGTCTCCCCTACCGCCCGTGCCCACCAAATGGTGGAGTAACCGATGGCCGATCCCATTTCGAAAACTGTCTTCGCCTGGATCATGGTTGCCAGCTGATAGAACAGCCTTCCAACCGCAGGGCCAACGATGGGAATATCGTGCGCCGTGGCCTCCGCTTCCATCTCGGCAAGAACTTCGTCACGCGCAGGCAACAGCGAGTAGAGGTACGCGTCAACGCGATCCGCAGTGACGCCGCGACTGCTGCGCCAATCCCCGCGCACTGAAGGCTTTGAACCACCCGCTTGTTCTTCTTCTGGCATGAGCTTCGTCCTTGAATCGGCTCCCTACGAGACCGTTACGCCGGGGGGGGCATTTTAACTTCCACTCGGCGTTTCAATACGAAAACTGGCGTGACCGAGCCACGCGAGTTGAACACGCTTCCGATCCATGTATCAGGTGCGAGAATTAGCTCCTATCAACAGACTATTGCGATTGCATCCAGCCGCCGTAACCGCCGGCGAGGGAGATCACATTCTTAAAACCCATCTTCTTCAGCATCCACCCAGCCAGCGCGGAACGATTACCGCCGCCACAGTAGAGCACAATCTTCCTATCCTTGTCGGATGTAACCTCATCAATCTTCAACTCCAGCACACCTCGCGAGATGGCAACCGCGTTCGGAATCATGCCGCGCGACAATTCCTCCGTTTCGCGTACATCGATCAGCGCAAAGTCTTCGCCGGATTGCTGCATCTGACGCAGGTCGGCAGGGCCAATTTCGTGAATCTCTTTTTTTGCTTCGGCACAGAGCTGTTGGAATTCGAGTGATGGCATGGAACCTCCTAAAAAACGTTGAGCCGCCATTGTAGAACTCATCCCGAAAATACCCAAGCGGCGTCCCGAATACTTGCCCGCGCGACTTCCTCCGCCGGAGGGACGGCGTCGAGTACAATGATCGGCTATGTCCGAGCCCCATATTCTTTTTTCGCGTCAACAAATTGCGCAGCGCGTAGCCGAGATGGGAGCGCAGATCACGCGTGATTTTTCCGGTGAGCCCATTATTCTGGTTGGCGTACTTAAGGGTGCCACTATTTTCCTCAGCGATCTAGCCCGCCAGATTCAACTCGACGCCACTTTCGATTTCATCGGCGTCGCCAGCTACGGTAACCGGCCCAGCCCGGCGCAGGAATTGAAGGGCGGGTGGGATTCCACTGGCGAAGTTCGCCTGACCAAAGACGTCGACCAGTCCATGGCCGATAAGAACGTGATCATCGTCGAGGACATTCTCGACACTGGGTTAACCATGACCTATCTACGCAGGCTGTTTCTGGCGCACCAACCAAAAGCCCTTAAGATCGCTGCGCTGCTGGATAAGTCGTCACGACGAATTATGCCGATCGAAGCCGACTACGTTGGATTTACGATCCCCGACGAATTCGTAGTGGGCTACGGCCTGGACCATGCCGAGCGGTACCGCAACCTCGCCGACATTTGCACTCTCCCCAGAAGCTGACGGTACGCGCATTCCACAGCATCAAATTCGGCGGCTGCTATCATTAAAACAGTGAATTCAACGTCAACTCAATCAGGGACCACGACCCCCGTCGACCGGCTGCTGCTGGAAGTCGCCGACGTGGTGAACACCTCTCTCGACCTGGATACAACCCTGCGTCGTGTGGCGGAAGTGATCCGCAAGATCATTGATTTTGAGATCTTCGCGATCATGCTGCTGAACGATAAAACGCAGGAACTCTACATCAAGTTTTCCATCGGGCACCTACCGGAAATTGCGGAGAGGGCCCGGATTCGTGTGGGTGAAGGTGTTACCGGGCTCGCAGTCGAACGGCGCGAAGCTGTCCTAGTAAACGATGTTCGAACCGAGCCTTACTACATTGACGCTCTGCCAAACGTGCGCTCGGAGCTTGCGATCCCTCTGATCGTAAAGAACAAAGTAATCGGGCTCATCGATATTGAGTCAGTCCAGCCAAATCACTTCACCGAAGAACATAAACACCTGCTCACCCTGATCGCGTCACGAGTCGCGGTCGGGGTCGAGAACGCGCGACTTTATACGCGCGCCAGTCGTCAGGCAAAAACCCTTCTCCTCCTGAATGAAATTGCGCGCGAGCTCACGTCTATCCTCAATCTGGACGAAGTTTTCAAGCGTGTCGGAGAGTCCCTCAAGAAGGTGCTTGACTATCAAATGTTCAGCATCATGCTTTTGGATTCGACCGGGGAGAAACTGCAGCATCGGTTTTCGCTGCGGTTCCAGGAAAACGTGCAGCTTAAGCATGACATCTCCGTAGGCCGCGGACTGGTCGGCTATGCGGTGGAGAAAAACGAGGCGGTTCTTGTTCCGGACGTAAAAAAAGACTCCCGCTACATTGCATTGAATCCGGAGACTCGCTCGGAACTCGTGGTACCACTGGTTTACAAAGAACGGGTTATAGGCGTTCTTGATATCGAACACATAAAGCGCAACTTCTTTACCGAGGAACACAAGCGGACGATCATTACGCTGGCGGCACAGATCGCGATTGCAATTGAGAATGCGCGCCTATACGAGCAAATCGCACGCCAGGAAAAACGCCTGGAGCGCGACCTTGCCCTCGCCCGCGAGTTGCAGTTTCGCCTGTTGCCGCAGACGCCACCTAAACTGGACGGGCTGGAAACCTCCGCCAAATCGATCTCTGCCCGTCAGATTGGCGGAGATTTTTACGACTATCTAAATTATTCGCTCGGACGCACGGGGTTCGTGGTGGGGGACGTCAGCGGAAAAGGCGCACCCGCCGCCATCTATGCTGCCCTGGTGAGCGGAATTTTGCGCTCCCACTCTCCAATGGAACCCGGAGCGGCGGAAATGCTGGCTGCCGTGAACCTCTCCTTGGGCGAGCGCCGTATTGAAGCGCAGTTTGTTTCGATTATTTTCGCCGTGTGGGACGACGCGCGACGCACTCTGCTTGTCGCCAACTCAGGACTTCCACGCCCTGTGTTTTGCCGCAACGGCAAGGTGCATGTTATCGAAGCGACCGGCCTTCCGCTCGGCTTGTTCGAAGAAGCTGACTACGACGAGTTTACCTTCCAGACGAAGCCCGGCGATCTCTTCGTCTTCTTCAGCGACGGAATTCTGGACGCGACAAACAGCAAGGGCGAATTGTTCGGACGGCATCGAGTAGAAGAAATCGTCGCGAGCTGCGCGAAAAAATCCGCAGACTGCGTGGTGAACACAATTTTCAAAGCTGTCGCCGACCACGCATCCGGTGTCGAGGCTTTCGACGATCAAACGGTTTTGGCGATTCGAGTCAAAGATGCTCCGTCGAAGGATGCTCCTACCAAGGATGGCGCCGCGAAAGACGGCGCTGGCAAGAAAAAGTGAAACGCTCCGTGACCCAGAACGACGTAAGGCCACCCGGCCTGTTCTATAAGAGCGTCACAAACAAGAGAATCGCTGGAAACGAACCTGAGCAAGTTGTTGTGTTGCATTGCGAAGGTAGAGACCTCCGCGAACTTGCGCAGACCTACGGCACCCCTCTCTACCTTTATTCCGCGCAAACCCTCCGCGAGCGCACTCGCGCGCTCAATGCCGCATTTGGCAATTTTCCACACACGCTGTGCTACGCGGTCAAGGCGAATTCCAACCTTAGCCTGCTGAGATTTCTTGCGCGCCTGGGATGCGGTTTCGATGTCGTCTCTGGCGGCGAGCTGGAACGCGTGCTTCGGGCTGACAAGCGTTCGGCAAAACTCGCCGTTTTTTCCGGCGTCGGCAAGACCCGCGAAGAAATTGCGCTAGCGCTGCGCTCTGGCATCCTCTTATTCAACGTCGAGAGTGCGTCCGAGTTGGAGGTCTTGCTGGAAACCGCATCGCGTCTACGAATCAAAACTCGCATGGCCGTCCGCGTGAATCCGGATGTGGACGCGAACACTCATCCCTACATCAGCACCGGGTTGCGGCAACATAAGTTCGGCGTCCCCATCGAAGATGCTGGAAGGCTTTACTCCCGCGTGGCCGGACACAAGTACGTTGAAGCGGCGGGTGTAAGCGTTCACATCGGATCGCAAATCACATCTGTGGCGCCGTTTGGGGAAGCGATGGCCCGCGTTGCCGCACTGGTTGTGCAACTCAAGACAGCAGGTTTCGGCATTCGCTATGTCGATGCCGGCGGCGGTCTTGGCATCTCTTACGAAGGCAAAGCACCCAATTTTGCAACCTACGCCAGAAATTACGCGCGCGTAGTGCTCAAGCCACTGCGCAAGCTGGACGTCCATTTACTTCTGGAGCCAGGTCGCGTCCTAATCGGGCCCGCGGGCGTGCTGCTGACTTCCGTGATTTATACGAAGAGCAATCGCGGAAAAGATTTCATCATCGTCGACGCGGGTATGAACGACCTTCTGCGTCCAGCCCTATACCAAGCTCATCACGAAATTTTGCCAGTGGTTCATGATGGTTTCCGCAAGAAAAGTACGGTTGATGTGGTTGGGCCTGTCTGTGAGTCGGGAGATTTTCTAGCGCGGGATCGTCAGTTGCCCTCCGTACAAAGCGGCGAACTGCTGGCCGTATTGGATGCGGGCGCTTACGGCACGGCTCAGGCATCCAACTACAACACGCGCGGACGGCCTGCGGAAATTCTGGTCGACGCCACACGCACAAAACTGATTCGCCGCAGAGAAACCTTCGACGATCTGGTGCGGCTGGAGAAATTCTAAGGAGTCTATTCGCAACCACAGTCGCCTGCGCTTGAAGGCGCCCTTGCGAACCGATCTCAGACCGTGAATAGCGTCGCCTGGCTTGCAACGCACTTCCATGCGCCGTTTTGTCTGACCCAGGTATCCGTGAAGCGCCCGCGCCGCACCACTGATTTCCCTTTCAGATGGACTCGCTCTCGGTAGACGCCAGTCACGATCGCGGTGTTGCCATACATGTGCACGACCTGGTCCTGATTGCCGAGTTGCTCATAGTGGAGAGACTCCTTCTGCACATCCGCCAGCCACTGCGCCCGATTCTTGAGGCTCCCGTCCACGTCGGTGTAGACAAACTCATCCCCTAACAACAGGTTCAGGCCGCTGGCATCGGCTTTGATCTCCGCCTGATTCCAAGCGTTTTCCAGCGCCGTAACTTGCCTCGCATCCTCAATTTCCGTCTTGGTCCTTTGTGCAGTGGAGGCCAGCGTCTGCAGGAGCAGGACACCAGCAAGGTAGAGCTTATTCATTCAGTCTTTCCAGATCGTTTAAATTGAGAGCCGAACCAGCAAAAGCGAGCGCAGCTTCACTCACTGAGCATTCTCCGAATCTAAGTTCCCGATTCTTATCCGAAGTCTACAAATTACCTTCAGGGCACCCCACCGTTCCTAGGGACAGAAACCCAGGAAAGCATCAGATGATTTGGAAATGAGGAAATGAACGCAAGTTCCCGTTCACCCGAACTTTCTTCGGAGATGCCCGATGAATGCACGGCCATAATTCTTGGCAACACGCACAAATTCTGTTTTCGACCCCCACGTGCGGTAAACTTGCAGCAAGTCACTCGCCAACCCTTGCAATCCCAAGCCGGGATGACGGAACTGGCAGACGTACCGGACTTAAAATCCGGAGGGCCTTAGGCCCGTGGGGGTTCAAGTCCCCCTCCCGGCACCACTTTAAACACAACAACCAAAGTACGTTAGCGACATCTTGGTTGCTTCTTTCCCCATCCCGAAAACTGCTCTCCCCGAGCCCAAACTCCGCTAGGGAAAAAAGGAACAGTGTGATACTTTCTCCTATCGCTCGCCCGCATCGTCGGTTCAACAGCAGCGCGCTCGCAAAATGGAAAAGATCGTCATCAGTCCCTCGGAGGTTGCCGAAACAAGTGCTCCCGTCGAGCAACCCGCCCGTTTCGAGCCCAAACTCGGACCGGTAGTCCCTATTTGGGCGCGAATATCGATGTTCTTGCTGGTCCTCGTGCTTCCCCTGCTCTGCCTGGTCGCCATCATACTTCGGGTCGCTATGCGCAATCTCCCGCCACGCACCCGCGATGGCTGGATGGCGTTCGTCAATACGCTTTTGATTGTCAGTGGCCTGTTGACTTCGGCGGCTACGGTTGCCGTCGTCTCGTTTGTTCCACTGCCCTCCGTGGTCGCAACCGGCCTGAGTGAGTTGGATGAGCGCTCCGACTTCCCTCATTTACCTGCGACAGATCCCATGTCGGCGAAAGATGTCTCGCTCAGTCTGAAACCGATCGTTGCAATCATCTCGCCGGCACGCCGCTCCTGGCTTACCAACCAGGAGCTCGGCAGCGCAAGTTTTGGGGCTGGCTCTCTGCTGCAGGCGACCGAGCAGGGATACCTTTTCATCACCGCCCGCCACGTCCTGGAAGGTGCCGCCTGGAACCTATCCAAGCCCAATCCGCGTGCGTTGATCGCGATGGCGTCCGGCACGTGGTCCACAGCCGATGTAGTGGCACGCCACAAAAAGCTGGACCTGCTCTTGCTCTGGATTCCGCGTGAATCCGGCCACGGCGCGTTTTCGCAGCCAATCGCCAGCCCCGCCCAAACCACAGAAGGAGAAACCGTTTTCGTGATCGGCCATCCCGAAGGCCTCCGCTTTACCTTGAGCACGGGGATCATCTCCAGGACGGAGGGCAGCACAATCCAGATGTCGGCGCCCGTCAGTCCAGGCAACAGCGGCGGACCCGTATTTGATGACAAGGGGAATTTGGTCGGAATCGTCACGTCCATGGTCGACAAGCATGGCGACCCAAACGCCGAAAACCTCAATTTCAGTGCATGCGGTAATCCAGATCAGCGGCGCTCGCGTACAACTTCGAGCCAACGGACCCGTGCAGTGGGCCGGGCAGTCGGTCCAAACCCGCGTCCTTCAAAGTGGCGACTTGTTGCAGATTGGGCGTTACACATTCCGCTATAAGGAGAATCACCGGGCGTGACGACTGGAGTTTGCCCTTATTGCCGCGCCCCCATCACGCCCGAGGAGGCGCAAACCGTCTGCACCGGCTGCGGCACAGTGCACCATACGGATTGCTATGAGGAGAACGGCGGCTGCACCATCTTTGGTTGCGCCTGCGCCCCCGCCGAAGAGCCGAAACTCAGTGTCTCCGGTCCGGACCTCCAGGCAGTTGCCATGACTACGCCCGCCGTTGCCGTCGCTCCGGCCGCCCCAGCTGTGCCCCCGCCTCCGCGAGATCCGTCCGCGCCGCCTCCGCCTCAAGCAGTCACTCCACAAGTAACCTACAACTATGCGCCGTCAACCTTGGGCCTATCGACACCCGGTCCCTTCACGCCCAGCCTCGATTCGGGTGGTGCTATTATTCCGGAACCAGTACCGTCGCTTCGGCCAAAGAGTCGGACGACTTACATCGTCCTGGGCGCGCTACTCGGGGCGTTGGGGGCACATAGCTTCTATGCCGGATACAAAAAGCGAGGTGGCCTTCAGTTGGCCATCACCTTACTCACGTTGGGCTTTGGCAGCCCCATGAGTTGGATCTGGGCGATTATTGATATCTGTACCGTGGATCACGATAGCCGGGGAGTTCAATTCGAGTCATGACAAAGAGGCCCAATGCAGTACTTCATTAAACGCGGAGAACAAAGTTTCGGTCCTTATAACCTTTCCGAAATCCAGCAGTATGTTCAGTCCGGCAATATCTTGCTGGATGACCTGACCCAAAGCGAAGGCATGGGGGACTGGATTCCCGTGTCCCAGGTCCTGGGAAACATTCCAGCCGCCGTTCCTGCCATCACTGACCCTTCGGGGTTTGTTCCGCTGGCTGAACGCGTTTCCTTGCCTCCGAATTTACCCTGGTGGGTTCTACTGATCCTGGTTGCATTCACACGGCAAGTTTTCAATTTGCTCTGGGCCATTGTGCAGGCAAATTGGGCACGTAAACTATCCGGCAACAACAAAGCCCTGGTTCTGGTGGCCATGTATCCAGCGGGATTTGCTGCAGGCATTTTAACCATGGCCCTCAACCAACGCGCGGCAGCACTCGGTGGCCTCTTCATTATTGCCGGGTTGATCGCCATGGTAGTAGGGGTCTTCACCATCAAGGCTGACATGGAGCACTACTACCGCACGAAGGAAAATATCGGATTGGTGCTCAGCGGCGCCATGACTTTCTTCTTTGGCACCATCTACCTGCAATACCATATCAACCAACTGGCGTCGATGAAGAAGCGTGGAGTCCTCCAGTAGGAGTTCGAGCGAATATGCCCTCTCCACGAATACGTCGCTTAATGCTGGACGAGCAGAGGCTGGGGAGCCTGCTGCAGAATTGGCCTCTCATTCAGATCACCGGCCGGGCCGGAATGCCGCCGGAAATCTATCGGATCACCTATAACCTGCGCGGGCTCCATGTCTCTCCTACAGGCGACATTCTGGAACGGGACAGTCACATTTTGGAAATCAACTTAACGCTGGGCTATCCCCGGCGCGCTCCCCAATGCAGGATGCTGACGCCGGTCTTCCATCCCAATTTCGATGACTCCATGGTTTGTGTAGGAGACTTTTGGGCAGCGTCGGAGGGCTTGGACGACCTCATCCTTCGCATCGGCCGGATGATCACTTACCAGGAATACAACACGAAAAGTCCTTTGAACGGCCTGGCTGCCAAGTGGGCGGTGCAGAACGCCAATCTTCTGCCGATCGATCTGCGCCCCGTTGCGCCGCCGTCTAAGAACGGGCAACCTGGTGACACGCCAACACCCGATCATCTTGCCCAGGATCAACCACCGCAAGATTCGATGCCGCCTTCAATCGAGTTGGTTGTGGAGAGTTCTGCTCCAGAAGAGTTCCCCGTGGAAGGCCGCCCTGCGGAACATCCCCCAGCTCAGCCGGACCCTTGGTCGGAAAAGATCGTCATCGAATCCGGCAGCTGACAAGGCAGGTCAACTTACAACTACCTGCGCAACTCTTAATTCACGGTCAGCGTCCCCGTTTTCGTTCCGCCATTCGCGCTGGCGGAGATTTGCACCGCGGTCGTACTTCCCACAACGTTCGTCCCGACCGTGAACGTAGCACTGGATGTGCCGGCCGCGACCGTAACCGTAGTCGGGATTGCAGCGACCGCTCCAGATCCGCTGACCACTGCTAGCGTCACCGCGGTATTCTGCCCTACTGGAACGGGGAATGTAACTTTTCCAGTGCTCGAACCTCCGCCCGTGACGGAAGCTGGCGAAAATGTCAGCGAAGAGAGTAGGTTTGCCTTCACGGTCAACGCGCCGATCTTGCTGGCTCCGTTCACGGTCGCTGTCACCTTCACCGGCGTCGTTGCCGCAATCGAGTTCGCCTGCACCGCAAAGTTCGCGGAAGAGAATCCCGCGGGAATCGTCACCGAGACTGGAATCGAGGCTACGGCCGCGGCGCCGCTGGAAACCACCAGGGTAATTTGTGTATTCACGGCAGTTGGCCCCATCAGCGTGAGAAGGCCCTGTGTCGTTCCCCCGCTGTTGATGGAGGCGGGAACAAACGTGAAAGCGCTCAACTGCGGTGGAACCACTGTGAGCGCTGCGGTTGCGTTGAAGGATCCGTCTGTCGCCGTCACAGTCGCCGTGGTATTGACCGACACAGGATTCGTCGACTGAGTAAAGTTAACTTTGGTCGCCCCCGCTGGAACAAAAATTGTCGCTCCTGGAACGGCAGCGCTATTGCTCGACGTCGTCACGTTCATTCCACTTGGAGAAGGAGATACGCCTACCAGGAACACTGTCCCCGCAACTGGTTTCGATCCCGTAACCTTGGTTGCAGCATATGTCATATTGAAAACAGCCGGCTGCGAACTAACCCCCGTTACGTTCATGATGTAGAGTCCAGTGGCGCGGTCGCTCACCAACACCCGGTCAAGCCCCTGAAATGGCCAAACGCCCCAATCGCCGTCGCCGCCGCCGAAAACACCGAAACTCGCTCCCGGCCACGTGTCGTAGTTCCCCACCATCACGGGATGGACTGGATCGGTTATGTCAAAGACAACGAGGCCCTGCTGATACCAGGAAACAAAGAGAAGATTCCCCATGATCTTGGTTTCCGAGGGGCTGCTGGCTTGAATCCCGAGCTGCGGCTGCGTCAGGCTGGCAACCAGGAAGGCATTCGCTGGGTTCGAAACGTCAAAAATCTTGACTTCGCCGTTGGCAACCAACTCGCGCGGGCATGCTAGATATTTTCCATCCTCAGTGACTGAAACGTTCTGAATACTGTCTCCAGCAAAGAACGACCCCAAAAGAACTGGCGTCTGCAAATCGATGTTCGTAATGTCCCAGATATCCACCACACCGCCCCAGCCCGCCATGAAGAGCCGATTCCCTTTTATCGTGACGTCATGCACCGAAGACGCGTCCGTGCCCAGCATGGTGGTTTCCAGAAACGGCGCCGCTGGATTCATGACATTCCACACCTGCACGGTTGACGAGAATCGGTAGTCCGGAATGAACAGGTGTCCATTCCCATCCAGCGTAAGATCGTGGACGCTATCGTATCCACCTTGGGCGGAGGTGATCCGCGTGATCAGCACCGGATGCGCAGGATCGGACAGGTTCACAATATGCACGCCTCCACCTGAATCGCCGGCAAAATAGCCGATTCCGTTGAGGACCGCGATCCCTTGCATATTCTTGGCAGTCGCGGGCGCGTAGTTCGCCACGAAGCGAGGAGCGTCCGGATTCGAGATGTCGAAGATTAAGACACCCGTGCTGTTGCGCCAGGAGGCCAGATACGCGAAGTTACCGTCCGCCACAACGTCTGAGTAGCGGTACTGGCCTGAACCGGGACTCAAGTGGCTCCGAACCGAGATATGTTTACCCTGCGCGTAGCTAGCCTGCACTCCAGCCACTCCCAACAAGAATGCAATGGCGATCTGGACACTGCGTGTCTTCATGTCGACTCCTGCCTTACGGCTTTTGCTCGTGTACGGGGGATCACCTTGTAGAGCACGGCGGGGGCCGATCTGCCAGCGTCAAGCTAACGCCAAACTATTGAAACCAATACACTTATAAGAGACAATCGCCGCCGCCTTAGAGAAATAGCCGCCAAGCGCAAACATTTGCGCACCCAGCGGCCCTTAGCCCTCAAGTTTCCCGGTAACTACTGGAAAGTGTTACAGCCCTCGACCGTGCCCCCTTGCATCCCTCGCTGGAACCACTCCATACGCTGCTGGGAGGACCCGTGGGTGAACGAATCGGGACTGACATGCCCTGAAGACATCTTCTGCAGCCGATCGTCTCCTACGGCCGCTGCAGCCCCTAGCGCGCTTTGTACGTCGCCAGCCTCCAGCAAGCCCCGTTGGTCGGTCGACTTTGCCCAAATACCGGCAAAACAGTCCGCCTGCAGCTCCAGCCTCACCGACAACGGATTCGCGGCCGTCGGATCCCGATCCTGCAACGACCGCACCTTGCGATCAATGCCAAGCAGGTTCTGAATGTGATGCCCCATTTCGTGCGCCAGCACATAGGCCTGCGCAAACTGCCCCGGTGCCCCAAATCGTCTCTGCAACTCGTCATAAAAACCGAGATCGATATAGACCTTCTGATCCGCCGGACAATAAAATGGCCCCGTAGCCGACTCCGCCGCCCCACACCCCGACGACGTCAGATCGCGATACAGAACCAGCTTCGCGTGCCGATACGGAACTCCACGCGATTGCAGCGCCGCTGCCCACGTCTTCTGCGTATCGTCGAGCACAAAAGACACAAACTTCACCGTTGGCTCTTCCCGAGCGTCCCGCTGAGGATCAACCTGAGTCTGCGCCGAACTTGGCATCACACCTTCACCACCGCCAAGCAGCGAAAAAAAATCTTTCTTAAAAAGCAGGCTCAAGATCAGAACGATGATCGTTCCGCCCAGACCGAGGTGAATGCCACCAAACCCTCCCCCGCCTCCACCGCCGCCAGTTTCATCGCGACGGTCTTCCAAATCCTCACTATTCCCACCTTGTGTCCAACGCATAGCATTCCTCCCCAAGCAAAAAAGTATTTCTGAATTATACGGGCAGCCACCAAAATTTCGGAGCACTCGGATTTGTATAGCGCTGGTGTCCCGCCGGCAGTCGAGAGGGCGTCTCGCCCCCGTAGGCTTGGTTTTCAAGGAGTGATTCCACGTCGGGCGGTACATCCCCAAGAATGCCGATGGGACGGCAGCGCTACGAGAACGCCAACCCACCCCTCTTCCCATCCGACCGATTCGCGATTAGGATGGTCGGTCTTACACTTCCTCTGGAGAATCGATAATGCCACTTTGCAACGTAGTGCGCGCGCGCGCAGTGAATGTTCGGAAGCTCGCCGTGTTGTCGTTCGTTCTGCTCGCAATTTCGTCCTTCGGCTTCGCTCAAAGGCACAGCAAGGAAACGAAGCCCGCGGTCGTTGCTCCAGCGGCCCCCGCCAACACTGACGCCGCAAAAGCTGCCGAACCCAAAAAGTGGGATGACGCGCTAAAAGCCCTGAAGTATCGCAACATCGGCCCTTTCCGCGGTGGCCGCTCACTGACGGCATCCGGCATTCCCGGCGATCCCAACCTTTACTACTTCGGCTCCACCGGAGGCGGCGTCTGGAAGTCCACCGACGGCGCTCTAACCTGGCAATCGGTTTTTGACGATGAAGGAACCTCTTCCATCGGAAGCCTCGCCATCGCACCCTCCGATCCAAACATTGTCTACGTCGGCACAGGCGAGGCCTGTATCCGCGGCAACATCTCCCACGGCGACGGCGTCTACAAAACCCTCGACGGCGGCAAATCCTGGAAAAACATCGGCCTAAAAGATACGCGTGCAATCGGTCGCGTCATCGTCCATCCGCGCAACGCCGACATCGCTTACGTCGCCGCTCTCGGCCATCCTTTTGGTCCAAATACGGAACGCGGCATCTTCCGCACCATGGACGGCGGCAAAACTTGGGACAAAGTTCTCTACAAAGACGAGAACACCGGCGGCATCGACATCGCATTCGATCCCCACAATCCCAGCATTCTCTTCGCCTCTTTGTGGGAAGTCCGCCGTACACCGTGGAGCCTGACCAGCGGCGGCCCCGGCAGCGGCCTCTATCGCTCCAGCGATGCCGGCGCAACCTGGAAGAAGTTGGAAGAACACGGCCTCCCCAAAGGCCCCTACGGGCGCATCGGCGTAGCAGTAGCAGCTAACTCTGAGCGCGTGTATGCCCTCATCGAAGCCCACGAAGGCGGCCTCTACCGCTCCGATGACGGCGGCGAAACCTGGGATCGCGTTAACCCCACCCGCAACATTCAACAGCGCGCCTGGTATTACATGCATGTGGTTGCCGACCCGCAGGACCCCGACACCGTCTACTTTATGAACGTGGATTCCTACAAATCCACGGACGGCGGGCGCAGCATGAACAAAATGAAGATTCCGCATGGCGACAATCATGGACTGTGGATTGATCCCATGAATACGCGGCGCATGATGGCTTCCAACGACGGCGGCGTGACGGTCACACTCGACGGCGGCAAATCATGGAGCCGCCAGGATAACCAGCCAACAGCACAGTTTTACCACGTCATCACCGACAACCGTTCGCCGTACTACGTCTACGGCGCGCAGCAGGATAACAGCACGATTGCCATCGCCAGCCGCAGCGACGACGGCTCCATCAGTCGCGCCGACTGGTATTCGGTTGGCGGCGGCGAAGCGGGCTACATCGCTCCCTATCCATTGGACCCAAACATTGTTTACGCCGGCGATTATCAGGGCGTGCTGTCACGCTACGACCGGCACACCGGCCAGACAAAAAGCGTTTCCGCCGGACATGAAGTTTCCGATGGCCGCGGCGCAGCAGTTTTGGAACACCGCTTCCAGTGGACGGCTCCAGCTTTAATTTCTCCCCACGATCCCAACGTCCTCTATCACGCTGGCGAACGCCTGTTCAAGACCACCGACGGCGGCGTCCATTGGGAAGCCATCAGCCCCGACCTGACGCGTAACGATAAGAGCAAGCAGCAGATTTCCGGCGGCCCCATCAACAAGGACGACACGGGCACCGAATACTACGACACCATTTTTGCAGTCGCCGAATCGCCCGTGACCAAGGACGAAATCTGGGCCGGCACCGACGATGGCTTGGTCCACATCACCCGCGACGGCGGCAAGAACTGGACCAACGTCACGCCAAAAGAAATCCCGGAATTCAGCCGCATCAGTTTGATTGAAGCTTCTCCGAAAGATGCGGGCACCGCTTACGTTGCCGTCGACCGTCACCAGAACGACGACTATCACCCCTACATTTTCAGAACAAGCGACTTCGGCAAGACTTGGACAAAGCTGGTCAATGGCATTCCCGACGGAACCTTCGTCCGCGCGGTTCGCGAAGACCCCAAGAAACAGGGCTTGCTCTATGCCGGAACTGAAACAGGCGTTTATATCTCTTTCAACGATGGCGCCGACTGGCGGCAGCTAAAGCTGAATCTTCCCACCACGCCAATTCACGACCTGGTCGTAAAAGACGACGACCTGGTCGTGGCAACCCACGGACGCGCGTTCTGGATTCTGGACAACATTGAACCTCTGCGCCAGCACGCCGATGCGCTGATGCAATCGGAAATGCATTTGTTCACGCCGGCTCCCGCCACCCGCTACCACGGCAGCGGGGAGGATGAGAAGCGCTCTTCCTACACGGGCAAGAACCCGCCCACGGGAGCGGTGATCGACTTCTTCTTCAAGACGGAACCCAAAGGCGAAGCCACCCTCGAAATCCTGGATGCGGCTGGGCAAGTCATACGCAAATTCTCCAGCACCCGAACCACTGAGTTGGACGAGCCTCTTGATCCCGAAAGCAAAAAGCCCGAGAAAGAACTTGCGGTGAAGGCAGGCCTCAACCGCTTCGTCTGGGACATGCAGTATGAAGAAGCTCATCGCGTTCCCGGCTACTACCTGTTCGAATATCAGGCCGGAGCGCATGGTCCCATGGCGCTGCCGGGCAAGTATCAGGTGCGCCTGACTTCGGGCGGCAAGACCGAAACCGCGCCCCTCGATCTTCGGCTTGATCCGCGCGTAAAAATCTCGGCGGAAGATTTGCAGAAGCAGTTCGATCTGCGCATTCAGATTCGAGAACAACTCAGCCGCATCGCCGACTCAGTCAACCAACTCGAAGACGTGCGCGCCCAAGTCAACGATTTGGCGCGGCGGCTACCCCAGGCTCCCGAGCACGAGGCGATCCGGAAAGCTGCCACCGATCTCGACAAAAAGTTGTTGGCCGTCCGCGACGAACTCCTCGACAAACGAATCGTCGCCAACGAGGATTCTCTCGCCTATCCCGCAAGGATCGACATTCGACTGGCTGGCTTGGCCATGGGCGTAAGTCTGGATACCGATTCCGCGCCGACCGAACCCTCCTATAAGCAATTTGATCAGATGAAGAAGCTGGTGGACGAACAACTCGCTGGCTGGACCGGGCTGCAACGCGCGGATCTGGCTGCATTCCAGAAAATGGCGGCGGAACATGCGATTCCGCCAGTCATGCTGACTCCACCAGATCGCGCACGCGAAATGCAGGAACGGGAGGTGCGCTGACGCTGGGGGGAGGAATCGCCACTTACAAATCCCGTGCGAACCAGGCGCTAGACGAGGACTGCGCACACTAGCTGATGACAAGCGAGATACGAGGCTGATTGTTGCTAGAGCTTGTTCCATAAATGCCATACCTGCATTTTGTCATTCTGGGCTTAGCGAAGGAACCCCTTGAACACCGACAATCTTCACGACGATAGGGATTCTTCGCTACGCTCAGAATGACAAATCGTATTTATGAAATGCACTCTAGCAGGTTGTTGAAAAACGCCAGAAAATTGTCGTTCCGAACAGCCCTAGGAGGTTGCTGAAAAAACATGTATTCGAGGCAATCCGAGTTGCCTTCCATCTTTCATAAATGTTTGGGGTGTTTTTGGGTAGGGTACAACTTCAGAGGTTGCAGAAAAAGATTAAACTGGTAATTTCGGGCATTTTTGTTCAAAAAGAGTCGCGTAAGTTGTTGATTTTGGGTTCCTCAAAACGCGAACTCTGAGCCGCTGAAGCAGACTCTTACCGCGCTGAAAGCATTTAGTAAACACGCTCTAGTATCTCGGTACCTTACTGACCCGCCCAGTTACTAAGGAGTAATCTCGAAAATTCTTTCCTTCGCTTAGGACTTCCCTGCATCTAAAATGGAGGAAGAACCTTGCCTACCGATTTTCAACTCGATTCGCGTAGTTGGCGCGTGCTGGTCTTAGGCTTGCTCCTATTGTTGGCGTTTGCCCACGCAGTCCACGTTTGCCCGGGATTCGCGGATGTGTCCGGGTCCGGACCAGGTAGTTCTTCGTCCGCTCCATGCCTGCTGTGTGTAGCGATGCAGGCCATTGCTTTGACTTTGGTGCTCGCTTTCGTCGGCCTAACCTTGGCCCCGGTTCGATCCTTTGCGCTGATTCCGATCCCACCTATTCGCCCCGCTTATCGCCTCAGTTTGTTTACCCGCCCCCCTCCCACCCTCTAATTCTGCCGCCTTAGATCGCCTGACCGCGATCTTCCGAATCAATCGTTTCATGTTTAGAATTTTTACAAGTTGTGAAGGGCAAGAAGCAACTCAGGCATTGAGCCTGACGGCTTGACTCTTATGCATTCACGAAACATTCCGGCTTTTACCATTGCGGCTGTGCTCTTGTTGATGCTAGCAGGAACGGCTGTCGGACAAAACCCGACACGCATCACTGTGGACGAGGCGATTCATCTGGCGCTGGAGCACAATCATGCCCTGAAGGCGGCGCGGACCCAGATTCTGCAGAATCAGGCGATGGAGATCACGGCGAACCTGCGGCCCAATCCTACGTTGTCGGCGGACAGTCAGTTTCTCCCGTTCTTTAGTCCGCAGGATTTTTCTGGAACAAATCTCGATCAAACGCAGCAGTTCGATGTAGGAATTGGGTATTTATTTGAGCGCGGACGAAAGAGGCAGCGACGTCTGCATGCGGCTCGCGATCAGACGGCTGTCACCCGAGCGCAAATCGCAGATGCGGAACGCACTCTGGCTTTCAGCGTAGGGCAGCAATTCGTCAGCGTGCTCTTGGCGGAGTCCATGCTGGATTTCGCCCTGCGCGCCCTCAAAGACTTTCAGCAGACCGTCGACATTGGCGCCGCACAGTTGAAGGCAGGGGCCATCGGAGAAGGCGACTACCTGAAGATTAAGTTGCAGATGCTGCAGTTCGAGACCGACGTTTCCTCAGCGCGACTGGCAAAAGTGCAGGCGCTGGTTGCGCTGCGCGAATCGTTGGGATACAACGCAGTATCTGGAGATTACGAAGTGGTGGGCGATCTGGCGTATGAACCGCTGAAAGTAAGGCTGGAAGATTTACAGGTGAAAGCACTGAAAGAACGTCCTGACTTCAAGGCTGCGGATTTGGGCATCGTGGCAGCGCAGAGCCAAATTCTGCTGGCCAAAGCTAACGCGAAGGTCGACATCAACGCGACGTACGCTCTGTCGCACGTTGCCGGATCCACATCGACCTCCCTGTTTACGAGTTTTGAGTTGCCGTTCTTCAATCGGAATCAAGGCGAAATTGCGCGCACCGGCTACGCGCTGACCCAAGCGCAGGAACAGGAGCAAGCGGCCAGCGACACGGTTCTTGGCGACGTCGAGAATGCCTATGCAGCTCTTCGCAGCAATGATGAAGTTGTGCAGCTGTATACGTCCGGCTACTTGAAGCAGGCAGAGGATTCTCGCGACATTAGCGAATATGCGTATAAGCGCGGAGCAGTAAGCCTGCTGGACTTTCTCGATGCCGAGCGCAGCAACCGCGCAGTGCAATTGGCATATCGTCAGGCGTTGGCTTCGTATATGACGGCTTTGGAGCAACTGAGGCAAGCGGTAGGAACGAGGAGCCTGCCATGAACATGCGTAAAAGTTTTTTGCGAGTTTTGGTTCCGTCTGCGAGGTTGAGTACAGCAGCATTGCTTGCCATTTCGGCAAGCTTGCTGGTGCTGGCCGGCTGCGAAAGTTCTGGCCCAACCTACACAGCGAACGCTGCGAAGAATCCCAACGATCCAGAACTGTTCACGATTCCGCAAGACCAGATGGCACACGTACAAGTGCTTACAGCGCAGCCAACGACGCTGACTCGAACGCTGCGACTGACGGGCGCAGTGGCCTACAACGGCTTCCGCACGACGCCGGTGATCACGCCGGTCAGTGGGCCGGTGAGCCGCATCGTGGTAGTTCCAGGACAGAAGGTCGCCAAAGGTACGCCGATGCTGTACGTAGCGAGTCCGGATTATTCGCAGCTTCGCACCAATTACATAAAGACGCGAGACGCCTACGCTTTGGCGAAAAAAGCGAATGCACGAGCTCAGGATTTGTACGAACATCACGCAATTGCAGAACAGAACTGGGAACAGGCGCAGTCGGCGGAAATCCAGGCGAGCGGCGATTTGGCCTCAGCGCAGGCAGCATTGAAGGTAATTGGTATCACGGATGTGGACGCGCTGGTGAATGGTCCCCCTTCCTTTGAGGTTCCCGTGCGTGCGCCCATTAGCGGTGAAGTTGTGGAGCAGGACGTCTCGGCTGGACAACTGGTACAGCCGGGGGTAACGCAGTGCTTCATGATTTCCGACACCAGCAACGTTTGGGTGTTGGTGAACGTGTATCAGAAAGATTTGCCCTATGTCCGAGTGGGAGATGCGGTAACCATTCAGACCGATACCTACCCGCAGGCATTCAGCGGAAAGATTTCTTACGTAGCGGCGTCGCTCGATCCGAGCACCCGTACTTTGCAGGCCCGCATAGAAACGAATAATCCCGGGCAAAGGCTAAAGAAAGATATGTACGTGACCGCGACAGTGAAGGTGGGCAACATCCCCAACGCCTTCGCGCTACCGGATGCCGCCGTGTTGCGCGATACGGAGAATCAGCCGTTCGTGTATGTGGCGACGACAACTGGAACTTCGACGGCAGCTTCGGCGAATCAATTTGGTCGGCGCTCCGTAACGCTGGGAGACAGCATTAACGGGCAAACCCGGATTACTAGCGGCTTGAATGCCGGAGATCGAGTGATTGGAAACGGTAGTGTGTTTTTGCAGTTTGCGAACTCGTTACAGCGCTAGATCCAAGAAATCAAAATGATTCATCGCATCGTACAAGCTTCGCTGCAGCAGAAGTTCCTGGTCTTGATGCTAACCGTATTCATCACGATCGGAGGAATTCTCTCGTTCCAGCGTATGCCTGTGGATGCCTATCCCGACCTGGCGCCTCCTCGGGTCGAGATCATCACCCAGTGGCCGGATCACGCTGCGGAAGAAGTGGAGCGCCAAGTCACGCTTCCTCTTGAAGTGGCAATGAACGGTATTCCGCATATGGTCGTGATGCGATCTATTTCGCTTTACGGCCTCTCGGATGTAATCCTCACGTTTGAAGACAATACCGACGATTACTTTGCCCGCCAGGTTGCGTTCGAAAGGCTAGCCAACGCTACGCTACCAACAGGAGTGACGCCGAGTGTTGCCCCATTGTTTAGTCCTAGCGGTTTGGTGTATCGCTATGTGCTCGAAAGTCCCGACCGCAGTCCGCAAGAACTCAAGACAATCAACGACTGGGTGGTAAGTCGGGCATATAAATCCGTTCCCGGCGTGGCCGACGACTCAGGTCTGGGCGGAACTACCATGCAGTATCAGGTTCTGCTCGATCCGGCGAAAATCTACGGCTACCATCTGACGGTTCCCCAAGTGAACGCAGCTCTGGCGGCCAACAACTCCAACGCAGGTGGCGGATTCTACTCCCAGGGCGGACAGTTTTATTACGTTCGCGGATTAGGGCTCGTACGCACCACGGACGATATTGGCAATATCGTGGTTGGCGCCAACAAAGGCACACCCATCCGCGTGCGCGATGTCGGCGATGTCGTCATCGGGCATGCGCCTCGGCTGGGCCAGTTCGGATTCCAGAAAAATAATGATGCTGTCGAAGGCGTCATCCTGATGCTGCGTGGAGCGCAGACACAGAACGTACTCAAAGCTGTCGAGGCGAAAACCGAGGAGATCAATCGGCAGATTCTACCCAAAGATGTAAAGATTCATCCCTTCTACGACCGCAGCGCGCTGGTTGAGCTCACCACAGAAACCGTAGAAGGCAACCTATTTCGCGGCATGGTACTGGTGCTGATCGTACTGATTTTCTTTTTGGTCAGCTTCCGCGCTGCCATCATCGTTGCGATTACGATCCCGCTCTCTCTACTTTTTGCATTCATCGTGCTGCACGCGCACGACGTAGCCGCGAACCTTCTTTCGATCGGTGCCATCGACTTTGGCATCGTGATCGATGGCACCGTCGTTATGGTGGAGAACATCTACCGCGAGCTGGCCTTGCGCGAAGGTCAAGAGTACAAACTCAGCGATGTGATTCTAGCCGCGGCGAAGGATGTGGATAGACCTATCTTCTATTCGGTCGCCGTCATCCTGGCTGGATACCTGCCGATTTACGCGCTCACCGGCGCGGCAGGAAAGTTATTTCATCCCATGGCGGAGACCACGTCTTTCGCCCTGATTGGCGCTCTAATCCTCACCCTGACTCTGGTGCCTGTCCTCGCCTCGTACTGGTTTCGGAACGGAGTACGGGAAAAGAAGAATCGCGCCATCGAGTGGATGAAGGAGAAATATGCGAAACAGTTGGATTGGGCGCTGGATCGCCCCAATCTCACGATGCTGATCGCAATTCTGATTTTTCTGGCTGCCCTATCGTTAGTACCCTTCATTGGCGGCGAGTTCATGCCGCATCTGGACGAAGGCGCGCTATGGATTCGCGCGACTATGCCGTACACAATCTCGTTTGAAGAGTCGAGTAAGATCTCCCCGCAGATTCGTGACATTCTTCTGTCGTATCCGCAAGTCACGGTTGTGGGCTCTGAACATGGTCGCCCGGACGACGGCACCGATCACACAGGTTTTTTCAACTGCGAATTCTATATTGGCCTGAAGCCCTACAAAGACGCGGCCTGGGCTAGAGAAATTCACGATAAGAAGGAATTGATCGAGTCCATCAACAAGAAGCTCCACGCCTTTCCGGGGATTACCTTCAACTACACGCAGCCTGCGGAAGATGCCGTGGACGAAGCGTTGACCGGACTCAAGAGTTCCCTTGCGGTGAAGGTTTACGGCGAAGACCTGAACATTCTTCAAAACAAAGCAGTTCAAATCAAGAACACGCTGGCTCAGGTGCCGGGCTTCTCCGAACTCACCGTCGTGCGGGAGTTGGGCCAGCCCAGCCTGCTGGTGGATGTTGATCGCGACAAGATTGCACGCTACGGAATCAACGTTGCGGATGTCGAGGCTTTAATATCAGCGGCAGTGGGCGGCCAGGCCGTGACCCAAGTCGTTCAAGGCGAAAAGCTGTTCGATCTAGTCGTCCGCATGCAGCCGCAATTCCGCAGCAATGCGCATGAGGTTGGGAATTTGCTAGTCGGCACTCCTGATGGGCAACAGATTCCACTCAGTCAACTCGCCAACATCACACAGGGAAATGGCGCTTCGTTCATCTATCGCGAAAACAACTCGCGCTACATCGGTGTGCAATACAGCATTGAGGGTCGCGACCTGCAGCGCGCCGTAGAAGATGGCCAGGCAGCCGTCAAGAAAGCGGTAACCCTGCCCCAAGGCTACTGGATGCAGTGGGGCGGCGAGTACGGCCAACTGCTTGAGGCAAAAGACCAGATGATCATCATTGGACCGCTCGCGCTGGGTCTGATCTTCATGATCCTGTTCGCGCTCTACGGAAATTTTAAGTTTCCCGTCACTATTGCGCTCGGCGTGCTCATGACGGAACCTGTCGGCGCATTAGTCGCATTGAAGCTAACGCACACACCATTTAGTGTGTCCTCGGTGCTGGGTCTGCTGGCGTTGCTCGGGGTCTCGGTCGAGACTGCGGTTATTCTTGTCTCCTACATCAATAAGTTACGCAAAGAGGGAATGGACATTCGCACGGCTACTCGCGAAGCTTCCCTGCTGCGACTGCGCCCCATCATGATGACTGCCCTGGTAGCGTGCCTGGGATTGCTGCCAGCGGCTCTTTCGACGGGAATCGGCTCCGATACGCAGAAACCCTTCGCCATCGTCATTGTTGCTGGCCTGATCTCCCGGCTCTTCATAGGATTCTTCGTCAATCCCGTGCTGTATGAGATGGTCGCCCGTGAAGGCGACGTATTGCAGGTGTGACAGTACCCTGCCACCCGCAGTACCGGTTACCGTAACCCCACTTTGGTGCCACGCTATGGCACGTCTGGATAGTTGCCTTCATGAGTTCTGCTTGGTAGTGTTCAGGTAACGAACTACCTCACCCCCATAGGTATTCGTCACTTGGGGGTATCCCGTGAAAGCTCTCAACTTCGTTTATGTAGCGGTGGGATTTGCGATAGCACGCTGGCTGTTTCAGCGGGAGGCGGTTTTGGCTCCTGTGGGCGCGGCAGATCCTGTCCAAAGACTTCGAGCTTCTGGCCTGCTGTAAATGTGATAACGCCGGGCGTGCGCGAGCCCCGTTGCTCGCTGCTTCGCTGCGCACGCCCCGCTCACATCCAGACTGTCCTGTCCCGGGATTTCTGTTGCTGCTTATACCAAGTAATCGCCTAGATTTCTTCCCGCCATCGACTCCATCTCCTTGATTACTAAAGTGAGTTCTCGCGCGTGCGATTTCGCCCGCAGGCTCCTGGCTTCGCGCAAAATAGTAGGGATACCCGAGTAGACAGGTTCATGAAGCTGCGATCTCTCCAATTTGTTTTGACAGCCGCGCTACTCTGCCGCGTGGTGTGGGCACAATCGGGGCAGGATGTGCCGTTGGGGGACGTAGCCCGCAACATGCGCAAAGCCAAGGTAGCGACCAAGCCAGCAGAAGTTTCGGTGGACAATGACAATTTTTCCAAACTGATGGAGGAGGCGGAGGCGCGCCGTATGAATAATCTTGGGTCTCATCTTTCGCTGGGGTTCGGCCTGGGAGATGGGTTAGCGTCGACGGCTTCCCTGCCCGCGGCGGATGTGAATTGCCGGTTGTCGTATACGGCGCGCGGCTTGAAGTTGACGGATATTTTTGCGGGCGGACCCTCTGTAACTGCTCCGCTCGACAAAGCAAAAGACGATAAAGCCAAAGACGACAAAGCAAAGGACGATAAGGGCAAGACCGGTGGGGCGACCGACGTCCCTGCCGCCGAGTTGGCGAAGCTGGAAGGTCCTGCGGCGATTGTGGGCGACTGGTTACAACTTTCCGTTTACAACGGCACGGCTTGGAACATTGAGGAAATCACGGTAGGGCTGACTATTGTGCGCCGTCGAAGCACGGCGAAAGTTTATAGCGGGACGGGAGTGGGCTCGGCAAGCATGGTTCAGGCGAATGCGGTTCAGGCGGGTGCGGTACAGGCGGGTGCGGTACAGGCAAATACGGTGCAAACGAATGTGGTGCAAGGCGGCGCTGTGCCGATTGCGGTGAAGCGGTCGGATACAACCCTTCTCTATCACTTTAAGGGAGCGGCTGCGCCGAATAGTAAAGCCACATTCCAGCTTCCCTTGGGCGTGGCACTTGGCCCAGATCAAGAATGGCATTGGGGAATTCTGGAGGCTAAGGGAACGCTGGCGAAGAACTAGAGCAGGCAGCTCGATCGCTTATATCTTCCGTTTATATCTTCACCACATCCTCTGCCCGCCCGCTCTTCGCGCTGCGGAAGGCGGCATCTAGAATTTCCTGATTTTGCCAGCCGATTTCACCGGGTGCGGGGAACCTGGCTTCTCCTCGAATCGCATCTGCGAAGGAATCAACCTGGTGTGCGTAGGCTTCGCGATTGTTGACGGTGCTGAATTCTGGCGGCTTGCCTTCGCGCAAAAAGCGCAACTCGACGGGGCGATCCACCGTGAGTGCATCATCGGCTTGCAGGACACCGCCTTCGCCGACAACTTCCAAAGGGGTGCGATAGCTGGCGCGGGTGGACACGATCACCGTGCCGAGGGTGCCTCGGGAAAACTCCAGCGTGAGCGCGCCTGCCGCTTCCACTGCTCCGGAGCGTTCATCCGACACTGTGCGAGCGGTGACGCGAACGACCTCATCTTGCAAAATGAAACGCAGGGTGTCGATGCAGTGGACGCCGACATCGGCAACGGGGCCACCCGCCGCGAGCGTGGGATCGGTGAGCCATACGCGGCCGTGTCCGTGAACCTGATAACTGAATTCGGAACGCGCATAGATGGGGCGCCCGATCGCTCCGGAAGCGATTTGGTCGCGGAACCAGCGGGTGCTGTCTTCAAAACGAAATATGTGTGCGACGCCGAAAAGAATTTTCGCGGCGCGAGCGGCCTCGACCATTTGACGGCATTCTGCGGCATTCATGGCCATAGGCTTTTCGCACAACACGGGCTTGCCGTGGGCAATCGCGGTGAGCGTGTCGGGCAGGTGAAGCGAATCCGGCGAGGTGACGAGCACGGCATCGACATCGGGCGAGGCGCAGAGTTCCTCGGTGGACGCGAAGGCATGCGGAATTTTGTACTCCGCAGCTGTGGCGCGCGCTTTGACGATGTCTCGTCGGGCGAGCGCGGTGACCTGACATTTTTTGGAGAGTGCGAAGCCGGGCATCAATCGCCGCACGCCGTGGAGTCCGAAACCAACTATGCCGAAGCGAATCATTTGCAGTCCATCCTAACGCAATTTGGGTATTTGCATTTGATCTAGCAGGTTTTTGGAGGCAAACAATTTACAATCGTTCGGATGAAACCTCTGCAAGGAAAAATTGTGCTGGTGACGGGTGGGGCGCGGCGGCTTGGACGCGCGATTGCGCTTGCCATGGCGGAGGCGGGCGCCGATGTGGCGATCACCTATCGCGAATCCGTGCGCGAAGCTGAACAGACCGCCGACGCCTTGCAGGTTGCGGGCGGGAATGCGATTGCGCTTCGCTGTGACGTGACCGAGGAAGATAGCGTGCGCAAAATGTTGCAGAGCGTGATGCGGGAGTTCGGGCGGCTGGATATTCTGGTGAACAACGCAGGCACATATAACACCGCATCTTTTGAGGAAATCACGCTGGCTCAATGGGACGGAGTGTTCGCATCGAACGTGCGTGGACCGTTTCTGCTATCGCGGGAAGCTTTGCCAGCTTTGCGAAAGTCCAAAGGGAAAATTATCCACCTCGGGTCGCTTGGAGGGTTGCGGCCGTGGGCCGATCACGCGCATTACTGTTCGTCGAAAGCTGCGCTGCACATGCTGACGCGGGTGATGGCGAAGGCGCTCGCACCGGAGGTTGCAGTGAATTGCGTGGCGCCTGGGATGATTGATCTGGGCGAAAAGGCCGCTGCCGCATTCATGCGCAAGATGGCGGTGAAGACTCCGATGCAGCGCAATGGAAGCGCGACGGACATTGCGCAAGCGGTGACTTTCTTCGCGACGGCGCCGCACTTCATTACCGGACAGATTTTGGCGGTGGATGGCGGGCTGGAGTGGGCCTAGTTGGGATGGGAATCGTCCGAGTTTTCAACAGATCGGTGGAAAAGTTTGTGGAAAAGGGCCAAAGTTCAGCACTAAAGTTCTTGTTACAGCCGTGTTACACAGCTTGCACTGCGGAGAGTGCTGTTTCGCGCAAACGTTTCTCTTTGGTTTTTGGCTGCCAATCTCAGGCTTACGGATCTTCTTGTCGCAGAGCTTTTTCTCGCGGATATCTTTTTCTCGCAGCGCTTTTTCCCACGCATTTGAGGTTTCGTGAAAACGCGACTCGATAAACTGCTTGTCACTCGCGGCCTGGCTGCTTCGCGAGAGCGGGCGCAAGCTCTGATTCTGGCCGGCAAAGTAGTGGTGGATGAACAAAAGATTGAGAAAGCTGGCCTCAATGTTTCCGAGGATGCGGCGCTGCGGCTGCTAGGCGAAGACCTGCGCTATGTCAGCCGTGGCGGGTTGAAGCTTGAACGAGCTCTTGCGCATTGGAACATCGAGGTTGAGGGCAAGACTTGTATGGATGTTGGCGCCTCGACCGGAGGGTTTACCGATTGCCTGTTGCAGCATGGTGCGAGCCGCGTGATCGCCGTGGATACGGGTTACGGGCAGATCGCGATGAAGCTGCGACAGGACTCGCGGGTGAGCTTGATCGAGAAGTGCAATGCTCGGCTGTTGACACGGGAGGCGCTGGATAGCGCGGTGGGCCCTGCGAGCGTCGATTTTGTGGTGATGGATGTGTCGTTTATTTCGGCCACACTGGTGTTGCCCGCGGTGATTGCATCTGTGTTCCCTGAAGGTGATGCGGCTCGCGACGGAAAATGCCTGGTCATCCTGGTGAAACCGCAATTTGAAGTGGGCCGCGATCTGGTGGGGAAAGGCGGAATCGTGCGAGACGAAGCAGCGCAGTTGGGAGCGGTCGAGAAAATTCGCAAGGCCGTAAAGGCGTTGGGTTGTAAAAGAACTGACACCATCGAATCGCCAATTCTAGGAGCGGAAGGCAATCGGGAGTTCCTGCTCTACGCGCGATTTAGTGCATCGTAGCTGCTGGACGCGCAGCCGTGGTTTTACGGATTCTGTACAATAACCCATCACGCCAAACGCGATGCCAACGCCGAAACCCAAAACTAAACTCGTCGCATTGATGTCGAAGCCGACGAAACCCGAGCTGAGCCGCATTGTTCCCGAGGTCGTGGAATGGCTCACGGCCCACGGATACCAGATCATTGCCGACCGCGAAACTTCCAACTACTGCAAAGGGTTGGAGACGGTGGCGCGGGAAGAAATCGCATCGCACCGAGTGCGCTTCGTCGTGCTGCTGGGTGGCGATGGAACATTACTTTCCGCAGCGCGCGTGCTGGCACGATCGGGGATTCCTGTGCTCGGCGTCAATTTGGGGTCGCTGGGATTCCTGACCGAAGTCACGCGCAAAGAAATTTATACCGCCCTCGAAGCCGCCGACCAGGGGAAAGCCGAGATTGAAGAGCGCTCGATGTTGGATTGCCAGATCGAGCGAGCCGGAAACGTCATAGGATCGTACGAAGCGCTCAACGAAGTTGTGGTCGGAAAGAATACGTTGTCGCGGTTAAACAGTTACGAACTTTCCATCGATGGCGCGTTTGTGTCGAGCTACAAGGCGGATGGCTTGATTATTTCAACGCCGACCGGGTCGACAGCGTATTCGCTGGCCGCGGGTGGGCCGATTCTAACGCCGTCGGTTGAGGCGTTTGTGATTACTCCGGTGGCGCCGCATTCCCTCACGCACAGGCCGCTCGTGGTATGCGACAATGTGACGATTCAAGTGGTGGCGAAGATCGCGAAGGAAGGCGCGTTCCTGAGTTTCGACGGACAGATGGGGATGGCGATCCTGGAAGGCGACCTGATTCGTTGCCGCAAACTCGCGCACACGTTCAAGCTGCTGCGCTTTCACAGCACTTTCTTCGACAGC
>JAYVEP010000044.1:0-15812 GCA_043749225.1 Acidobacteriaceae bacterium | reverse complement strand
GCGCGGTAGGAATCGAACCTACAACCTGTCGATTAAGAGTCGAATGCTCTGCCAATTGAGCTACGCGCCCCTGGGTGCTGGCTCCAGATTTCGGAGAGTAGGGCTGAGAAGTGCATCCGCCGCTGGCTTCCACGGCTGACGTCGCGCTGAACGCAACTCTATGAGTGTAACAAAAGATGGTTTCAGGCAGCAATGCCCAAACACCATCTATGCAGGAATACCGACATGTTTTCGCAAAACAAAAAGCGACCGCGGTATGCGATGGCTTTTTTCGGGACTCATTGTCGGCTAGAGAACTTCTTCACGAACCTACTTACGCGATCCGTCGGCAGCGAAAGGCGAGATGCCGGGCACCTCTTCAATGCGGCCCGCTGGGCGGCGCGGCGGTCGCTGTTCCTCTGGTAGAACTTTGGACTGATAGCGCTCTACCGTGCCAATCACAGGCGTTTGGTCAGGGCCATGGGCAAATTGGACGAAAGACTGGCGCGCGCACAAACTCTCAATCCGGTTGACGCTTGAGCGGCTCAACACCTGCTGCGGCAAGGTTGAAAAATGACGAAATATCCACAGGAAGTAAAGGCGTTGCCAAAATGTCAGTTGGAGGTAGCGAGGCCCAATTGGGGTTAGGATTTCCACAACGCCGCGGTTCAACTTGTCGGTCATGCTAGCCCTACTTAAGTTACGGGGGATCTGTCAGTTAACTGACAGTCGGCCAGAACGTGGGACATTATGGCATTCGACTTGAGGCAATTGCAACTCGCAAAAGGACATAGGGTGGATTTGCACAGGTATTGGTGCAATTGTGCGCGCGAATGGGCTGGGCAAGAAAAAGGCTCCTCCGTGTAGCGGAGGAGCCTGAAACCTTTCGAATAACGAAACCACGCTAGAAGGTGAACTTCGCAGCGAACTGCACTGCACGCGGACCACCACTACCTAAGAATGGGTTGCCGATGCCCACGTCACCCGTTGCGGTAAGGGAGAGTGGCCCGAGACCGCGTCCGGTCTTCGGATCGATGCCGGCGAACCCCGCGTCGGTAATGAAGTTCGGCAGGTTCGGATTGGCAAAGTTCGGGTGATTGAGAACGTTGAAAAACTCAGCCCGAAGCTGCAGCTTCAATCGCTCTGTAATCGTCGTGTCCTTAAATACAGAGAAGTTGAACTCTTTAAAGCTCGGCCCACGCAAGGCGTTGCGCCCGAGGTTGCCAAAATTACGAGTTCCCGGAGCGCAATTGCTCTCATCGGTCTTCGCGGGGTTGAACCCGAACGTGCAAGGTACTGCGAACGACGTGAGATCTAAGAAAGCCACCGACGGCTTGCCATAGCGCACAGGCCCTACGACATTGGGACGATCGAATCCCTGTCCGCCGCCTGAATAGTCGCCTTCAAAGTTGTAATTCAGCTGGAACGGCTGGCCGTCCTGTAGGCTCACTACGCCGTCGACCCCCAACCCAGCTGTGAGCTTAGACGCAGCCCCTTTGATAGCGGGCAACTGATAGCTGAAATTCCAAGTGAAACGTCGGCGAATATCAAAGTTCGAATTACCCTTCTCCAGGCTGGGTAGCAAGCTGTTCTGGGGCTGCGACGCATTCGGGATAAAGTCCTCGCTGTCACTCGCGTTGTCGATCGAGTGAGACCAAGCAAAGTTCGTATGCGAAGAAAATCCTCGCCAGCTGCTGATATTCAAGCTGGCCTGCACGGCGTGGTAGGAAGAGCTTGCTGTCGACTCTTCCTGATTGATGTAAAAGTAGTTCACCGAAGCGCGGGGAACACCATAACTGTTAATGCACCCACACGCCAAGTCCGCGGCCGTAATCTGCGCGTGACTCGGTTGGTTTATGTCGCGGAAACGAAACAGTTTTGTACCCTTCGCTCCGACATAGCCGACTTGAACTACTGCGTTGTGGGCAACCTCTTGTTGCAGGTTAAGGTTGAAGTTTTGGGTATAGGGAGTGCGAATGTGAGGATTCACACCGAAAAAGTCTCCCAGGCCCGATGGATTTACATAAACGGGGTTATTCGCGCTCAATGGCGTAACTGCGTCGTTAGCTGCAATCGTAATCGCTCCCGGACCGGTACCTGTATAGGCAGCGCCAGGACAAAAAGCGCAGTTGTAGGGCGCGTGCCCGATGAAAGCATCCTGAGCGAACGCGTCATAGAACAAGCCCCATCCAGCGCGGACGACCGTCTTGCCTTTCCCTGTGACGTCGTAAGCAAACGCGATACGAGGGGCAAAGTTATTACGGTCCGGCTCGTAAAGGCCCGACGGCCCGCCCGAAGATCCAACCCTCAGAACGTTGTCGTTCGCAGCGTTGTAGCGATAGAAGATGTTGTTCTTTTCGTGCATTACGCCGAAGTAGTCCCATCGAACTCCGTAATTCATGGTCAGCTTCGGAGTCCAGCGGAAACTGTCTTGGAGGTAGAAGCCGTGGCTGTTCTCTACCGTGTGCCGATTGGAGTTGCCCTTGGCCTGTTTTCCGCCGTAATCTGGAATCCCCATCAAGAACTCGGTCAGAGAACTGAAACCAAGCTTTCCCCGGAAGTTGGTGTCGATGATCTGGCGGATGGTGGTGCGCCGATATTCATAGCCAAACTTGATGTCGTGACGGCCGACCTTCCAGGAATAGTTATCGATGAAGTGCCAGTTGGAATCAACACGTTGCCGCGGGACGCTCGCCGTGGCGCCGATCGGCGAGAAGCCCCCTACGGTTATCTTTGGCAGCCCGCTATCGAAAGCGGATGCCCCTGTATCCAAGCCGATGGAGTTCGGATTAAAACTGCTGTCCTCTGGGAAGAATCCCTCGGCAAAGCGGTTCCACCCGAGGCGCGTTTCATTCACCTGACTGGAATTGACAACCTTGACATACGAAAGGGCGACGAGTTGCACGCGCGTCGGAGTAACCGTATTAAAGCCAGGCAACAATCCCCCAGCTAACTGTGCAAATGGGAAGCTTTGGCCACTGTCGCCAAAGTAGTAGCGGCCTGTCAGGAGATTGTTGGGATTGAAGTTGTGATCGATCTTACCGATTGCGCTGTCGACACGGTTCTTGAAACGCGTAGAAACGGCAAGATTCGTCGCGCCCGACACGCATCCCGTATCTGTACTCGCACCCGGCTGGTTGGGCTTTGGCCAAGGATTGCGTGCGAGCAGCGCCGTGGTCACTGGATTTGGTGTGCCACCAGCACCTTGAATGGCTGCGATATCAGCCGCAATCTGATTTGGATCAGGCACGCAACTCGTACCAGATTGTGCTCCCGACTCACGCTGACCTTCATAGTTCAGGTAAAAGAATGTTTTGTCTTTCGCGATCGGGCCACCGAACGAGCCGCCAAACTGATTGTTGTGGAAAGGATCTTGCCTCCCCACTGACGCGGGATTGAAATAGTTGCGCGCGCCTCCAACCGAGCTCGTGCGCAAATATTCCAGAGCCGAGCCGTGGTACTGGTTCGTTCCGCTCTTGGTCACAATGTTCACAACAGCGCCGCTGTTGCGTCCGTACTCAGCTTCGTAGTTCGAAAGAACATTCAACTGGTCAATCGCATCGATCGGCAGAATGGTCGCGGGGTCGCCGAATACACCCGCTTCGTTGATCGCCGGGTCATTGCGGTAGCCGTCGTTCATGTCGGTGCCGTCCAGCAGGAAGTTATTGGCCCGACCACGCGAGCCGTTCATTGAGAACGTGCCGAATGAACCAGGAGAATCGGATATCTGGTCCGGGGATCCAGCGACACCAGGGTTCAAATAGATAAGTTTGGTGTAGTCGCGTCCATTGACGGGAATGTTCTCAATCGTCTTCGAAGTGAGGACCCCGCCAAGTTCCGCCGAAGTCGTTTCCACCTGCGGCAAAGTGTCCCCGGTCACTTCCACCTGCTGGCTCACCTCGCCGGGTTTCAGGGCTGCATCCACGCGGCGCTCGGTGGCGACATCTACGGCCACGCCTCGGGTCACGGCGGACTGGAACCCTTTCAGCATCACGGTGACATCGTAGGAACCAATGGGAAGCTCTGGGACGGCGTAGCTGCCGTCGGCGCTGGTTTGGGTTGTGCGCTCGAGACCCGTGTTCACGTTGCGGACTTCAATCTTGGCGCCAGCCACAACCGCGCCTGATGTATCAGTAACTGTGCCTAGAATTGTGCCGCGGAAGGTTTGTGCGGAAACGGTAGCGGCGAACGACAACAGGACTGCCAACAACAGTCGTATTCTCATTAGGGACTCTCCTTAAAAATACAGGGTTAGGCGAACCGGGACTAGGTTGAGACGAATGCGCAGTGCGCCCATCCTATGAATCCGATTGCACGGGCTGTGCCACGGACTATGCTTCTATAGAATCAAGTACTTCCGCATACTTGCTTACCGAGAAAACAGCCCAGGCGACCAGGCGAACTATGGAATGCCGGAGCCGCATCCTGGAAACAGAATATTATAACGCCCGACGCGATGGCCGAGGCAAGCCGGGGTAAACCTTTCAAGAACTTTCGCCAACTTCTCACGCCAACTTCGGGCGGCGTTTGTGCCAGTCGGTGCTGGCTTGAAACACGTTGGCAGCCGCTACCAGTCCATGCTCGTTAAAGACATTCCCCACGAACTGGAGGCCCACTGGCAAGTTCTCCTTGGTGAACCCACAGGGAACGCTCACGGCGGGCAATCCGCAGAGGTTTCCGATGCCTCCAAGCGGGTCGCCGAAATCAAGGGACGAATCATCCAGCGCCAGGCTTAGCGGCGTGGCGGTCGTGGGCAGCGTAGGTGTCGCTAAAATGTCGACCTGCCGAAAGACATCTGGCAGTTTTGCCTGCAGAATGGCACGGACACGAAGAGCTCGCAGGTAGTCAGCGGCGGAGACCTGCTGAGCGGCATAGCCTCCAACTTGAGCGACCGGATCGGTGAGTTTTAGCGCATCGCCGGAGGTGAGCAGGCTTTCGAACGCGGCTGCCGCTTCGGCGGCGATAACGACGCCTCCAGCAGCTTCCCATGGGCCGGCGGGTAGAGTGATTTCCGTGACAGTGGCTCCGGCTTTGCGCAGCACATCGACGGTGGCGCTGGCGGCAGCGTCAATTTCAGGATAGCTCTTCTTCCCTACTCCCCAGGGATCCTTGACCCAGCCGATGCGCGGCTTTCGCTCCATTTTCGGAACATCCACGTAGGTAAAGCGGGCAAGATTCTCTGATTGTGAGCCGAGGTCTCCGGGATCGTGCCCGGAAATTGCGGCTAGAACCAGGCCGCAATCGTCGGCGGTGCGGCAGATGGGACCAATCTTGTCCATGGAGTAAGACAGCGCCATGGCGCCCGAGCGGCCAACCCGCCCATAGGTAGGGCGCAGGCCGGAGACGCCGTTGTAGCCCGAGGGACACATAATCGACCCCCAGGTTTCTGTTCCAATGGTGAAAGCTGCAAGCGCAGCAGCCATGATGGCGCCGGAGCCGCTGGAGGAGCCGCAGGTCCAGCAATCTTCTTTCCACGGATTGTGCGCTGCGCCGGAGACGGAGGCTGCGCCGAAGCGGTAGCCGAAACCTCCCGCCAGTTCGATCATGGCGGCTTTGCCGAGCAGAACCGCGCCCGCTTGTTCCAGTTTGCGAATTACATGCCCGTCGAAATCAAATTGGCGATCCTTGAATGGAGGTGCGCCCCAAGTTGTGGGATAGCCCTTCACGGCCAACAAGTCTTTTGCCGCATAGGGGATTCCGTGCAGCGGGCCGCGATATTTTCCGTCGCGAATTTCGTCGTCGGCGCGGCGAGCCTGTTGCAATGCGAGATCGGGAGTCAGCGTTGCATAGCCGTTGAGCCGGGAAAAACGGCGGCTGCGTTCCAGATACGCTTCGGTAAGTTCAACCGAGGTGATTGCCTTGGTGCGAATTTTTTCTGCGAGTTCGCGGACTGGAGAAAAGAGGATGTCTTCGGGCAGCATGGTCACTTCCCTTCTGCTTCGGATGAACCGGCAACGGAAGCGATCGGCAAGCGCAGAACGAGCGCCGGTCCGTTCCCGTTCTCGAGCGTATAGGCACGCAGCTTCTGCAAACCTTGCACTTGCGAGATGAGCTGGCGACGGATTTCGTCTTTCTGCTCGGCAGTAAAGGAACTTGCCGCGCCCGGCGCGGACAGGCGCAGGATTGCGCTGAACTTGGTTTCGACTTCAGCGGCAATTTCTTTCGGAACATCCGGCAGCGTTGCAGTCGGTGCGGCAGCCGATGTAGCAGGCGTGTTTTGCGCCAAGACTGCTTCGGGCAAGGCGAGCGCGCCGGCGGCCACGGCAACACGGCGAGCAAAATCACGTCTAGATACTGCGTTAGGGTTTGGTTTATCTATCATTCTGTTTTCTCACGAAGGGAAGGCTATCGGAGGCGGCAGCGCGAGTCAAGCTGCCAATTCAGAACTGTAGAGTCAGAACAGCGGATTCCTCACGATAGAACCGTCCGGAATGACAACCGAGATCGATGATCTTGCGAAACTGCCTAGAACGTAATCGCGACGCCGCCACGCACGGAGCGGGCGGACTGGACCAAATACACGGTGTGACGGTCCTGACCCATAACAGGAACGTATCCTTCGGCCAGAAGATTGTGCAGATCGAGCATAGCTTCCATGTGCGCGGGCAGCACGCCCATGCGCGGAATGGGCTGGCGCAGCACCACATTGAGGAAGGGATCGGTCTGGCCAGGCGAGGCATTAAACAGGTCCACCGGAGTTAAGGCCTGGCCACTGGTCCACTTATACGAAGTCGTCCACCTGGTATGGCTCGTCGGTAGAACTCCACTTACTCGGGTTGCAAAGGCATGCCGCTGAGCCGTGCGCATCGAGCCGCGAGCGGAGTTTAAGCTGACTCCGTCACCGTCCGGCAATTCCAGAACGCCGCCATAGGCGTAGTCAAAAGTTGCATCCAAACCAGCCACTAGCTTGCGCTCCCAAACTGCGCGAACGCCCTGGGTATGGAAGTCCGCACCTTGATAAGTAAAGGTTCCGGAGTAGGGATCTGAGAGGACATCGCCGCCATCGCCCGCAGCGGTGCCAACACCCACTAAAGCGGTGTTGCGCAGGCGGTCGCGGTAAACCGCCAGCATTAGATTGTTCCTGCCTGCGCGATGCGCAACCGAGAGCTCGTGATGAGAACTACGCTGTAAGGCTGGCGTGAAATCGTTAACCGAAACTCTGGGACCAGCCTGCAAAGATTCGGAGGGCAGCAGCCTGTCGGCGTCGCACGCCATACGGCTCGGCGGCACAGAGGAAGCGAAGCGATAGGAGGCGACCGTATTCAGGCTTACATGCACATCAGCGGTGGCAAACGGCAACAACGCGGTTGTCCGGTTGATGAACTGCATGGTCTGCAACTCGCTGCCAAACTTGAGCTCGATGACGTTGGCCAGGTTCATCGAATCGGCGAAGCGCACGCTGAATGCGTTGAGGGCAGCCGCATGGAGCGCAGGATCAGGTGGAGCAAATCGGCGCGCCGTAATTGAAATCTCGGGAGTCAGGCCATTGGCTAACTGCTGCGAATACTTGGCGCGCACGACTGCGGCAGCAGCCGATTCGCCATAACCAACGTTGCCATCCAACGCCAGCGATCCGCCGGAAAGCACGTTGCGGGAAAAAGAGAAATGCGTGCTCACGCCGGAGGACCCGCCGTATCCTTGAGAATCGGAGCCGGCAACGAACGCAACCGTCGCGGCCATCATTGGACTGCGACGCTCGCCTGCTGCCTTACCATTCGGATCCACGGCACGCAGGATGGGACGGTTGGCGACGGAACGCAGCGTCCACGCCCAATCATCATCGGCTGCGCTGGAAGCAGAGCGCGGCACCACGTTGAGCGCATCGAAAATTGTAGTTAGCGTCAGATTAACCACAGCGTTGGCCCCAGAACGCAAACTCACGCGTTCGCGAATTGCGGGAAGGAATGCCGGAGCCGAAACACGCAGGCTATAGGTTCCTGCCCTTAGACCGGAAGCTGTGTAAAAGCCTTTTTCGTTGGTGAAAACGGTCAGGCTGCGCGCGGCGGAGGCAAAGACTTCGACTACGGCCCCAATCTGCGGCGTGCCGTCGGAGGCACGCACGATGCCGGAAACAGAACCCCCAGAGACAGCGGTGGTACGATTGGCCGCCCAGCCGGGCAGACCGAGAGCTAAGATCGCCGCAAAGCAACTCAGCTTCCGAAACATCATATGCACCTCACCGGGGGCCAAGGGCCTGGCTACTCGATAGAAAACGTTACCGAGGGATCCAGTGCCTGCTTGGAGAGGTTGTCGTTAACCTTAATATTCATCTTATAAACGCCCGGTTGCAAACTGCTGGCCGAGAGCGTCTTCTGCAGCGTGACTTGCTCGCCGATGTTGCCCATCTGTTCCGTGCTTTCCACCGCATGAATGACGGCCTTATTCGTAGCCACATCCACGACGTTGTATTCCACGGAGGCCGATGGTTTATGGGTCTTGCCATCAACCGAAAGATTGTACACCTGCATCCAGAAGTTCAGCTTCTGATTGCGCTTGAAGGAGATTGGCTTGCCTTCAGAAGCCACACGGGGCCGGACCTTGGTCGTCCCGATAACGAAGTTCCCCGTTCCTACGTTCTTCGCAGGTACAGGTTCCATCTGGTCGGCCAGGATCAACGTAGAGCCAGCTAACTTTTCTTCGTTGTACTCCGGCACATCAATCCCGTGGTTGTAGGTTCCGACACGATCTCCGTTCACATCTTTTACCACGATATCCAGCTTGTACTTTCCGGGACGCAGCGGTAGCGCCTTCCAGTAAACCGAAGCATTCTCAATCGTCTTCGGCAAAAGCTCTGCCGGGACATCAACTTGTACTGTGTCTTCAAAGGTCTGGGAAATGCGTCCGCCAATCGTCGTGGCGCGTCCAAAGATGTTCACCGTACCGCGCTGAACCCCATCTTTGTTCACGAAAGTGATGTCTTTGTTCTTGATTTGGATTGTAACCGGCACAAGAATTGTCTCTGCGGTTACACGCACGAAGTCCGTACGCACATCGAACAGCATGGGATTCACGTGAATCGTATGCCGGACGACTTCGTTTTCCAGATCCTTAAACTTGATCGGTGGCGGGCGCTGTAGTTTGGCAAACTGCTCCAAACGGTCAAACTGTTTGCTCTGGTTGTTCTGGTTGAAGGGTCCCTTGCCGAGACGCTCCAGACCACCACCCGAGAAGCGGTCTGCCTTAGTTGAGAGGCCCAGTTGCTCGGACTGCGTTAACCCAGCGCCCGGCGTGTAAAGGAGTGCATCCTTTTCCGAGCGGTCGATGGTCATGTGATACTCGCCGCACATGCAGGTATCAACAAATTCAATGATTATTTCCTGGCCAATACCTTCCAGGTAACGATAGCGCCAGGTTTCGAAGGGGAACGTTGAAGTGCTACCGCCACCTTCGTCTTGGGGACGCTGATAACTACCGCCTGACGGGTGCGATTCAATCTCATCCGCCGGGCCGTACATGATGTACATCTTGCCGCGATCCGACTTCCATCCAGGAATGCCGGCCGGAAAATGCTCGTTGGCATAGGCAAAACGGCGATAGTGCTCTTCCTTGAATTCGTTTTCAACTGTGTCGGGAGACGGATCCCGGCGGAGCCAGAACTGCTCTATAAAGTTGTCGCGCTCTTCGTCGTTGCTCAGGCGCTTAAAGGCGTCCCGCTCCTCGTCGGAAATGATCCACGCCACGTCCTCGTTCAGCCACTTCTTGTAGACCTTGCCGATTTCACCCCGGAGCGATTTGGCATTCTCCCTGCGTTGTTTCTCGGTGAGCGGACGCTTAAGCGGATCGACCTGGCTCGCAGGTGGATTGTCGGCGTCTGACTTATCTTCGGCTTGGGCGCGGGCCCAAAGTGGGAAAGTTGTGGCGATTAACGATAAAAACAGAAGAGCACGACGAAGCCGAAAGCTCGAACCGGGAAACTGCATGAAGCGCAAGCTCCTAGGAGACACACTCACCTCCCTATATTGTAGGGATTCGCCCTGAATCAAGCAAGCATTTCCCGGCCAATACCCGGGAAAAGGACCCAATCGGTCAACTGCTTCTCGGAACGGGCCACCGCAAGCGATTCAGCCGAGCCTGAAATGCTTGGATGCCCAAATCGGACGTTGGGATGTCTGGCGTAAGGATGCCTGACATAAATTTGCGACTTACCTTGACAATACGTTACACAGAGGACCCCTACCCAGAAGCTATAATATCCAGTTCGGCTGGCGGGGGGGCCCGACTCTGGCCCTCCGCAAATTCCCGGAACTCGGCTCGCGATTTCTCCGTATTACACCACAGGTCTGAGTCGTAACCTGGGCAGACTGTCCCAGCGACCTGTCAGGAGGAACCGAACGAAACCAGATCGCCGACCCTGTGGAGTGCGACAGATAAGCTTATGAAGACATGGAAGAAAGTGGCAATCGGCGTCGGCGTGGGACTCCTTCTACTGGCGATTGTGGGCGGCACGGTCTATAACAGCCGCAAGAACCTGGTAGTTGTGCAAACCGGCCAAGTGACGCGCCAGGATTTATCGTCGGTGGTAACCGCCTCTGGCGAAATTAAGCCCAAGACTTACGTCAACGTGGGCGCAAACGCTTTTGGCAAAATCACGCACTTATACGTAAAAGAAGGCGAGCACGTGAAGAAAGGCCAATTACTGGCACAACTCGAGAACGTGCAGTCTGCGGCGGACGTCGCCGCGACGCGGGCCTCTCTGGGCGTGTCGGAAACCGACTTCGTTGCGGCGGACGCCGGTTCAAAGACGGCGGTCGCGGATATGGCTCGCGCGCAGTCCGATGCTGACCGCGCCAAGCTCGACTGGGATCGCGCCCAAGGCATGTTTAAGGAGCAGCTGATTTCGAAAGCCGATTACGACCTTAAGAAAGCCGTCTGGGAATCTGCAGCGGCGGGGCTGGCTCAGGCGCAGGCTCGTTTAGCGCAGGCGAGAGCACAGCAGGAGTCCGCCAATAAACGCATTGCGCAAACGCGGGCCAACCTGACGCGTGCCGCTGACGTCTTACAGAAAACGACTTACGCGGCTCCCTTCAACGGCGTCGTCAGCAATCTTCCCGTGCGCGAGGGAGAAAGCGTGGTCATTGGAATTCAGAACGCTCCGGGCAGCACTCTGATGACGGTTGCAGATATGTCGGTGATTACCGCCGAGGTTAAGGTGGACGAAACCGACATCGTGAATGTGCATCTTGGCCAGTCAGTGGATGTGACGATTGACGCGTTCCCCCACCAGGTATTTAAGGGCACGGTTTCAGAAATCGGCGACAACGCGATTGTGCGCTCGACTGGCGTTGCCACCAGTCAGACCACGGGCAGCAGTCAGGAAGCTAAGGATTTTAAGGTGGTTGTGACGTTGCAAAATCCACCCGACAACCTACGTCCAGGCCTTTCGACAACGGCCAAGATTACCACTGCGACTCGTCCGCAGGCTCTGACGATCCCAATCCAGGCGCTCACGATTCGCAAACCCGAAGACCTGATTGAGGACAAGGACAAGAAATCCAGCGATGCAACCGCACCTGTCCCGAGCGCCGCAAAAAACAAAAAAAACGAGATGCAGGGTGTGTTCATAGTTCGAGACAAGAAATCGAAATTCGCAGCGGTGGAAACCGGTATTGCCGGCACCACCGAAATCGAAGTGCGCAGCGGCCTGCAGGAAGGCGACGAAATCGTCACTGGCAGCTACAAGGTTTTGCGTACGTTGCGTCAAGGCGTGAATCTGAAGGTGGACAACTCGGCTCCGAAAAAAGAAGACGAGGGTTCCTAACAATTTCAGAAGTCTCACGTCCAAACAGAAACATCGGACGTGATAGAAAGTAGAGGACAGTTCATGGCAACCGCCGAGGTCATCCAGATGAGTTCACCAAGCTTCGTACCGAGCATGAATACACCCGGCGTTTCCGCGCCACCTGCGTCCGCCATGATCTTCACCGAGGACCTGTGGAAGACCTACGAGATGGGCTCCGAGCAGGTCCATGCTCTCCGTGGCGTGAACCTGAAGATGGAACGCAACGAGTACGTCGCGATCATGGGCCCGTCAGGCTCCGGAAAATCCACGCTCATGAACTTGATCGGCTGCCTGGACTCTCCGACCAAAGGCCAATACTGGCTGAACCAGCAGCGCGTGAGCGAACTGACCGACGATGAACTCGCCCGTATTCGGAACAAAGAAATTGGCTTCGTATTCCAGACCTTTAACTTGCTGGCTCGCGCCACCGCTCTGCACAACTGCGAGCTGCCGCTGATTTATGCTGGCATTCCAGCAGTAGAACGAGTCGAGCGCGCGAAACAGGCGCTGATTTCCGTCGGAATGGAATCGCGCATGAACCACAAGCCGAACGAACTCTCCGGAGGACAGCGCCAGCGTGTCGCCATCGCCCGCGCCCTGGTCAACAAACCGTCCATCATCCTCGCCGACGAACCCACCGGCAACCTCGATTCCCAAACCGGCCTCGAAATCATGGCCCTCTTCGACCGCCTGCACTCCGAAGGCAATACGATCGTTCTGGTCACCCACGAGCACGACATTGCGGAGTACGCGCACCGCGTGGTGTTTATTAAGGACGGCGTGATTGCAAGGGACGAGCGGAAGCGTTAGAGCGTGTTTTATAGATGCTTTTGGGTAGGGCACGACTTCATTCGTGCCGCTAGACCCGCCTAGAGTGAGGGCGTTAGCCCCTGAGGTACGACTTAACGGTGCTGAAAGTATTTATGAAACACGTGTTAAGACTTTTCTCTGAACATTCAAGAAAGCGGGCGCCGCAACCGCGGCTCGGTGCCCCAGGTTCGCGTGCGTTCTTTGCGTTCTTTACACGTTAACTTGGGTGACGAGGGAAGAAAACTGCACACCAAAGCTCACTCAGAACGCAGGCAGTACCCATGTTAGATGGGATGAGAGACGGCTGGTCTCGCGGAACGATTAAGCTGTCCGCTTGCTGGTGCAGGTGGCCAGCGGGGGGAAGCGCGGGAAGAAGCGGGCGGGGGTCGCGGTGGCGCGCAAGCTGGCGGTTTTGTTGCATCATCTGTGGCGCAGTGACGAACACTTTCTACCGTTCCCCAACGGAGCTCCGTCGCTGGCGTCGTAAAAAGGCAGAACAAAGACTCCAACAAAGTAAGATCGGAAAAGCAAAATCGAAAGGAAAGAACCGAATGTAGAACTCGCGTTACGGCGACTGCGATGTGACGCTTGGCCTGCAAACTAAGGCCGTAGGTTAGATAGCAGCACCGCTTCATCCGTATCGGACACCACCATCATGCACCGAGTCCCCAGAGGACTCAGCCAAGTGCGAATAGAAGCCCGGAGATGAAACCGCGAGAGAAAGGCAGAACAGTATTGAGAACAACCACCAAAAAGATCGCGATGCAAACTTACGATATTGCTTGACACCACCAGCCGTCTCATAGAAGCGTCCAAAAAACGGACGCGAACCTGGGGCACCGTGCCACTTCACTCCCAATCCGGGCCTCCGAGCCCGTCCTCAATTGCAAAATAACCCAAATCGTTTGATAATTGTTATCATCTACTAATGATGCACCTGAATCATGAGCAGTTTCGGGAGCTTGCCTGGAAGCACGGCATGACAGCCACGCACCAGCGCGAGATCATATTTAAAGCCGTGGTGGCTGCTCCGGGACATTACTCGCCTGAACAAATCTACGCGGTCGTCAAGCGGCGCGTCCCCTCGGTCTCCCTCGCCACGATCTACAACAATTTGCGGCTGTTCGTGGAAAATGGACTGTTGCGGGAGGTAACGCCCCATTCCTCCACTCTGCGCGTGGACGGCAACCTCGAATCTCATCATCACCTGGTCTGCACCCGCTGCAAATCTGTGCAGGACATTGCAGGGGACTTCATTGACTTCAAACGGCTAGCTCGGCATGTGCCGGACGGCTTTGATTTAACCCAGCCGCTGATCGAGGTATTTGGCCTCTGTCCGCGCTGCCGAAACCGAAAGACAACTTCATAACCGAAAGAGGAATTTTTATGTCTGAAGACAAGCAAGTACTCGCTGGCGTTCCTGGCCCTGGCAATACCGAGCCAGAGGTAGTCAAAGAATCCAAGTGCCCGGTGATGGGCGGCGCTCATACTCACAAAACGGCCCCGTCCAATGCGGACTGGTGGCCGAATCAACTGAACCTGAAGGTGCTTCATCAACACTCCCCTCTGTCCGATCCCATGGACAAGGATTTTAATTATGCGGAAGCATTCAAGAGCCTCGACCTGAATGCCGTGGTTAAGGACCTTCATGCCTTGATGACGACGTCGCAGGACTGGTGGCCAGCTGACTTTGGCCACTATGGCGGGCTCTTCATTCGCATGGCATGGCATAGTGCTGGAACGTACCGCATCGGCGACGGTCGCGGCGGTTCAGGTTCGGGCCAACAACGTTTTGCGCCGCTGAACAGCTGGCCCGACAACGCGAACCTCGATAAGTCGCGTCGTTTGCTCTGGCCCATCAAGCAGAAATATGGCCGGAAGATTTCCTGGGCCGACCTCATGGTTCTCGCCGGGAACGTCGCGCTGGAGTCGATGGGCTTCAAAACCTACGGTTTTGCTGGCGGGCGCGAGGATGTATGGGAGCCGGAGGAGTACATCAACTGGGGTCCTGAGAGCGAGTGGCTGGGGGACAAGCGCTACACCGGTGATCGTGAGCTCGACAATCCCCTCGGTGCCGTGCAGATGGGTTTGATTTACGTGAATCCGGAAGGACCGAATGGAAATCCGGATCCAGTCGCTGCGGCACGGGATATTCGAGAGACGTTTGCTCGCATGGCGATGAATGACGAGGAGACCGTTGCGCTCATTGCTGGCGGTCACACCTTTGGCAAGACCCATGGCGCTGCCGATCCCAAACAGTATGTGGACCGCGAACCCGAGGGTGCCGCAATCGAGGAGCAGGGCTTCGGCTGGAAAAGTAAATTCGGCAAGGGTAACGGAGGCGACACGATCAGCAGCGGTCTGGAAGTTACTTGGACCACGACGCCTACGAAGTGGAGCAACAACTTCTTCGTGAACCTGTTCGGCTTCGAATGGGAACTGACAAAGAGTCCGGCGGGCGCACAGCAGTGGAGACCGAAGAATGGCGCAGGCGCCGGTACGGTTCCCGATGCGCACGATCCGTCCAAGCGTCACGCTCCGTCCATGCTGACAACGGACCTTTCCTTGCGATTCGACCCGGCTTACGAAAAAATCTCACGGCGCTTCTTCGAGAATCCGGATCAGTTTGCAACCGCGTTCGCAAAGGCTTGGTACAAGCTGACGCACCGCGACATGGGGCCAGTTTCGCGCTACCTTGGCCCGCTCGTTCCAAAGGAACACCAATTGTGGCAAGATCCTGTTCCGGCAGTCGATCATGCATTGATCGGAGAGCAGGACATTGCCGCCCTCAAGTCGAAGATCCTTGCATCCAGACTGTCCATCTCTCAACTGGTCACGACGGCCTGGGCTTCGGCGGCGACCTTCCGCGGCTCAGACAAGCGTGGTGGGGCCAACGGGGCACGCATTCGCCTGGCACCGCAAAAGAATTGGGACGTGAACCAACCGGCTGCACTGGCCAAGGTCCTCGGCAAGCTCGAAGCGATCCAAAAGGAGTTCAACAGCGGCTCCAAAAAGGTATCACTGGCTGACCTGATCGTCTTGGGCGGCTGCGCGGCCGTCGAGGAAGCTGCGAAAAAAGCTGGGCACGCCGTAAAGGTTCCCTTCTCGCCGGGTCGCACGGATGCTTCGCAAGACCAGACCGACGTACACTCCTTCGCCGTACTGGAACCGACGGCAGACGGGTTCCGCAACTACCTCCGTCTCGGACACCACAGACCGGCGGAAGACCTGCTCATCGATAAGG
>JAYVEP010000043.1:0-15839 GCA_043749225.1 Acidobacteriaceae bacterium | reverse complement strand
CCGGTCACTTTCCCCTCGACGTAGTCCGCTGGTTTCGCCTCCCAATCCCATCCCGTCACGCTCCACATCACGGGTTCGAGGCCCATTTCACGCGCAATGCGGAGCGTCGAGGGCTGGCGGCCCCCAAACGGCGGGCGAAATAGCTTGGGGGACTGTCCCGCTGCATCTTCAATGGCGCGGCTGCATTCCGCGAGCTGAATTCGCGTTTGCAGGGGGGAGCAAAAAATCAGGTTTGGATGCGTGAAAGTGTGGTTCGCCAGGACGTGTCCTGCCTTGACCAGATCCCGCACAATCTGCGGCCGCTGTTGCACGTAGCGCCCAACCAGGAAAAACGTGGCCCGTACATCGTGTTTGGCCAGGATTTCCAGTAGCCGCAGCGTGTGTGGGTCGTTGGGTCCATCGTCAAAGGTGAGGGCAAGCTGACGTGGATTGGTTCCTCGAACCAGCGAGCGGCCATAGACTTGCGACCCAGGCGCCATCGCGTGATAGCCCGCAAACGAAGCAGCAGCAAGGGTGGTCGCGGCGGTGACGGCAAGTTCCAGCATCTGCGGAATGATACTACTTCACCTCGCCAGCCACTCGATTTCCCGGACAGCCTCCAGCGGGAGCGTCAATCCGGAACTCGCCAAATCTTCCTTCATGTGCCCAGCGTCGGTGGTTCCAGTCAGCGGCAGCATTCCGACGGTGCGCGCAAACGCGAAGACCATTTGTGCCGGAGTAACACCCGCACTGGCGGCGAGTCCAACTACTCGGGGATGCCGCAGCACTTCCACGTTCGCTGTCAGCAGCGAGAAGCCCTGATACACAATGCCTCGCTCTCGGCAAAAGGCACGTATCTCGCGATCCCAACCGAGTCGTGCATAACATCGGTTCTGGACGAACGTAGGAGCCTCAGAGTCGACCGCTGCCATCTGCTCCAATTGCCGCAACGAAATATTGCTAACGCCCAAAAGGCGCGTCCGTCCAGCATCGCGCTCTTTCTTCATCGCCGCCCAAACCTCGGCGTCCTCCTCAGTCCAATCGTGGCCCGAGGACGGCCCGTGCAGCACGTAGCTGTCGACGTAATCAGTCCCAAGATGCTCCAGCGAACTTGCCATCGACTGGGCCACCTGAGTCGAAAAACTAGCTGCCGGATCGTAAGGCAGCCGATGATCCTGCCCTCCGCGATAAGTAAACTTAGTTTGCAGAAAGAGATCCGAGCGCGTAACCACGTCCGCTCGATATGCCGCAGCCAGCCCTTCGCCAACTCCCGCTTCAAAGTAATGCCGCCGCTGGTTGGCCGTATCAATTCCTCGAAACCCACTCCGTATCGCCAGTTCGGTCAGCGCAGGAGTGCGGTCTGCTTTCCATGCAGTGCCGTAGAGAAAACCTGGAGCGGGGGAGGTTGGATTGAGAGGCATCCAGCCATTCTAGCCGGATACTTTGCGACAAGGCTCTACCTTTGGAATAGAGCCTCTGGGGAAGTTGGAGATTTTGAACTAAAATGCTTTCACTGCACCCGGTCCGACAACGTCTTGACGGCTCCGTGCCTTGAGATCTCCAGGAGTTTGCCATGTTGGTGGAAAAGAAGGTCTTATGTTTTGCAGGGCGTATTGCCATCGTGATACTGGCTGCTTCGGTTGCGTGGGCTCAGCAAATTTCCAGCCTCGAGCGAAACCCCGCCAAGGGATGTTGCAGATCATAGGGAACGACGTGCGGAAGCACAACTACGACCCAAAGTTTCACGGTTTGGATTGGGACGCCAAAGTCGCTCAAGCTAAGCAGAAGATCAGTCAGGCGACCTCCTTTAACATGGCGATTTCCCAGGTGGCGAGGTTGAAACGCGCAAATATATATTAGGAGGAGTGTTCGACAAGGAAGTGAAAATTGCAGATCGAGTAGGACGAAAAGCCAGCAAACCCGAGGTTGCCAAGGCCGGACGCAATCCATTTCCTGGCAAGCTGGTTGTGCTGATGGACAGCAGATCAGAATCGGCGGGCGAGCTGTTTGCTCGGGTCGTGCAAATTGAAAAACGAGGGACTGTCTTCACTCGGTCGTTCTATTTTGGCGGCCATTCGTAGGAAAATATTTTTCCGGCATCCTCAGGACTCACCTTCACCCCTAGCAATTCGGCAGAGCAATTTCTGCAAATCGAGTCTGCGCGTGTACATGGCCAAGGTGCCGTCAGCGTTTCGAGGCCACAACTCCTTCGGCTTATCGTAATAGAGTTCCACTCCGTTCTCATCGTGGTCGCGGAGATAGATTGATTCGCTCACTCCGTGATCGGTAGCGCCTTCGAGAGGAAGCCCTGCAGCCAGCACGCGGTGTAAGGCTCCCGCCAGCGCGGTGCGGGTCGGATAAACAATTGCCATATGGTAGAGTCCGGTCGTGCTGCCCGGTGGCGGAGACCCGCCCAGACTCTCCCACGTATTCAGAGCGATGTGGTGATGGTAGCCTCCTGCCGAAAGGAACGCCGCACTATCTCCCAGTCTTTGCATGATTTCAAAGCCAAGCAGCCCGCAGTAGAAGCTAAGCGCACGCTCAAGGTCGGCAACTTTCAGGTGGACGTCGCCCACGCGGACTGCCGGGTCCACCACGTAGGGTAGAGTGTGCTGGCTCGTCGTTGGAAGAATCATGACAATGCACCTTTGTTATTGTGAGATCTTGCTGGAGTGACTAGTTTAAGCCCGAAGCATGGCGCGATTCGCAATCCCCACCCCTCGCGGTAAAATATCTACCAGAGTCCTCCCATGAAAATCCTTCGACCTCTTCTTTTCGGTGTTCTGATTGCCAGCGCATTCTTCTACTTCACCACCTGGCGCCACAACGGTTCGAACCTCTTACACACGGTGAGCCAGCCAACGCGGCTGGAGATCACAGAGGCAGCCGCGCCGGAGACTCCTGACGAAGAGGAGCAGAACAATATCGGTGTCTACAAAAAAGCCTTACCCAGCGTGGTAAACATTACTTCGCGCGCGATGGCGTTCGACTTCTTCTACGGAGCGGTGCCGCAGGAGGGCCAGGGGTCTGGCTTCGTCATCGACAAAGAGGGCCGCATCCTGACCAACTTCCACGTCATCGCAGACGCACAGGAAATTTGGGCGACGCTTTCGAATAAAAAGAAATATCGCGCAACGGTGGTTGGAACAGATCGCGCTCACGATCTAGCGATCATCCAAATTAAAGCGCCCGAGCTGCAAGCTGCGACGTTGGGCGATTCCCGACACCTTCAGGTTGGTCAGACGGTGTATGCCATCGGTAATCCTTTCGGATTGAGCGGGACGCTCACCAAGGGACTGGTAAGCTCTGTCCGCCAGATTCGCGAGCCGGATGGTTCCACCATTGATGATGCAATCCAAACCGATGCGGCCATCAATCCCGGTAACTCAGGCGGCCCCTTGCTCAACCGCCAAGGTGAGGTGATCGGTATCAACACCCTGATTGTTGGTCAGCAGAGCGCTGGCCTTGGTTTTGCGATTCCCATCAATACCGCGAAAGCAGTGCTGGACGACCTGGTAACGCTGGGCCGCGTACGCCGTCCTGCGTTGGGCATCAGCACACTTCCAATTGGTCCTGAATTGGCCGACCAGCTTGGCCTTGCAGCAGATTACGGATTGCTCATTGTGCAGGTTGTGCCGAGGAGCGCCGCAGATCACGCTGGCTTGCGTGGTGGCACGGAGCGCGCCTACATCAGCAACTATCCGGTGATGGTGGGAGGCGATTTGCTGGTCGCCGTAGACGGCGAACGCATCGAGAGCCAACAGGATTTGGCCCAGATCATGAACAAGCATCGCGCCGGAGACAGCGTCCGCATCACCGTCTATCGAGGAAAGCGAAAAATGGAAGTGACTGTCGCTTTTGGGGAACTACGCGAGCGGGCGTAGGTTCGAACTTTGACTTCCGCCTGCTTTCGCGCTACTCTCACGGTACGCCTATGACTGCCGTCCGCTAATTCTCCGCTCTGTACTGCGCGATGTGTCTTTCCAAATTCACATCTCGCTTCCTATCTAAGAGTTTGCCCAAAATCAGAGAGGATTTTTTCCCCATGAAATTCGTGGATAAGGCATTGGCGCGCCGACTTGAGTCGGCTGAGGAAATACCGCAGGTACTTTACGCAGAGAGTGACAAGAAATCTCGCCCGGAAATTGGGGCGGAATGGCAGGAGATCGCTGGAGGTCATATGATCTTCGCCGGTCTCGGATCGCCGATTGGGCGGGCCACGGGGTTGGGATTGGACTGCGAAGTTACGGAGTCCGACCTCAACCGGATTGAAGAGTTTTATCGTTCCCACGGGGCGCCATCGCAAGTGGACGTTTGCCCTTACACCGACCCGAAGTTCCTGGAGATGCTGAAGTCGCGAGGCTACTGCTTCTCTGAGTTCAACAACGTTCTCGTTCGGGAACTTGATTTGCAATCAGGATCGAACGCGGACTTGCCAGCACTTTCGTCCGACCTCAGCATTCGGCGAGGCGAACTGGAGGAGGCGGAACTGTTAAGTGGCATCCTGAAAAACTGCTTCTTCCCAGACCGAAACCCGCCCGAAGGGATGGATCAGATGCTTCTCCCACTGTTCCAATTCCACAATGCGGTGGTTTTTGCCGGATTGGTGAACGGAAAACTGGTCGCAACGGCCACAGGGCTGATGATTCCCGAGCACAAGGTTGTTGCTCTCGCGGGGGCTGGAACTCTCCCGGAGTTCCGGGGCAAGGGCCTGCAAACGGCCTTGTTGCGGCATCGCATGCGAGCCGCTGCCGAGGTAGGATGCGAACTGGCTGTGATCGTTACGCTGGGAGGGACCACTTCGCAGCGGAACGCTGAACGGCTGGGCTTCACGGTCGCTTACACAAAAGCTACGCTGGTGCGAGAGTTGGCAAAAGCGTAGCTTGAGCTTTGCCGCCTGCGCCGGAGATGGGATACTGGCAAATTCGGCGCAGGCGGCGTTAAAATCGCTACGAGAGACTAGATACGCATGAACGTCGAAACCCTCCGCAAATTTTGCTTGAGTTTCCCTGACGCTACGGAAAACCTGCAATGGGGCGACGATCTCTGCTTCAAGGTTGGCGGGAAGCTGTTTGTTACAGTGGCGCTCGACATGGACTCGCGCCCCAGAATTTGTCTGAAATGCGATCCGGAAACATTTGCCGAGCTTGTTGAGCGGGAAGGCCTCGCTCCCGCGCCGTATGTGGGCCGCTACAAATGGGTTGGAGTCGATGCGCTGGATACGCTGCCGCATCGAGAACTGGAACGGTTGATTGCTCGATCCTACGAACTCGTGATCTCGACGCTGCCAAAGAAGAGGGTTACGAAAAAGGCAACCATCAAAAATTGAAGAAAGCTTTCTCACGTCGAAAACCTTGAATCACAAGGGCTCAGAGGTTCACACACAGGGAGTCCTTTATTCTGGCAGCCCGATCCGCCTCAGTAAATCTTGGAAGCGGGGATCATCGCGGAGTGGATCAAACAGCGGATCAACTTTCGTGGATACAATTCCGGAGTCGCGAAGCTCGTAGGCCTTGTTGAGACTGGTGAAAGCCTTATCCTTGTCTCCCAAGCCGGCGTAAATCACCGCTATATCGCGCCACGATATATATTTTGTTCTGGACCGCTCCTGCAGTTCGTCGAGGATTTTGCCCGCATCGGCCTTCCTCCTGCTCGAGCGTAGGCGTGACCTAGGCCGCCGAGGTAGTCTGCAATTCTTCCGGATAAAGTCGCAGCACGATGGACGATGCCCTCTGAGTGCGCGGCATCGAGACCATCGGCGATCTGAATTCCTAAGTTCAGAACTTCTTCAAATGGGAGCGCCTTGCCTGCAATGCGATGGTTGAGTGGCTCGCCTTCCAGAAACTCCATGGCAATAAACTGCTGGCCAGCTTCACCGCCGATGTCGTAAATGGTGCAAATGTTGGGATGATTTTGTGCAGATGCGGCTTCGGCCTCGCGCTGGAAGCGGTCGAGGGCGGCGGAGTCATGCGCCATTTCCGGAGGGAGGAACTTCAAGGCGACAAAGCGGCGCAGACGCGTGTCTTCGGCCTTGTAAACGACCCCCATCCCACCACCGCCGAGCTTTTCCAGGATGCGATAGTGCGAGATGGTGCAGCCGATCAAAAAAATACCTCGTTGAATGCGATGGTAGAGATTCTGAGGAGGGACGGCAACCCCTTGTATTCGTTCAATATCTTGTCCTTTGCGCAGAAATGGATTAAGCGCCAGATTTGACTCCTTTGGGCGGCCTACGCTAGCCTCAGAGTTCTGCCCTTGGGTGGCTGCAGTCTCTGCTCGAACCAGCCCTATGGAGCCAACGGAGTCAGAATATTAGCCGTGATGCGAATCAAGTGTAACTTATTGATTTATATGGTTATTGTCGCGCTAGTTGCCAGCCGCAACGGCCCGTTGACGCCCATCCCGCGGACAATCCCACGCCAGGACGGCGGGCCCTTCGCCGTGCTAGGCTCCCCAAGGGGCCTGCGGACCATGAAGACAGGCGAACGGCCGGGCTTGAGCGATATTCGGAACAACGGAAAGGCGGTTGGCTACTGATGTTACGGGGCGTTTCCACTTATTCCTTCGCGAAGGAGCGGTTGCATCCTGGGCTTCTGGACCAGTTGGTTCGCGGCGGCGCTCAGACAGTTGAGATTTTTGCGGACCGCCATCATTTCGATTATGCCAACCGCAAGCAACACGTTCGCGAGATTGCAGACTGGTTTCGCGATAATACGATTGCCCTGCACTCAATCCACTCTCCGGTTTACGCTGATTATGAATCGGGCCGGGCTGGCGGGCCTCCTGTAAACATTGCGGTCAAAGACCGCAAGCAGGGGATTGAGGCAATGGATGAGATCAAACGCGCAATTGAAGTCGCGGAGCAAATTCCGTTCCAATTCCTAATCCAGCACATCGGTGTTGCCGGTGAGTTCTTCGACGACAGAAAATTTGATGCTGCCATGACGGCGATCGAACACCTGCGCGCTTTTGCGAAGCCATTGGGTGTGCGAATTCTGCTGGAAAATATTCCGAATGAATTTTCCGAGCCGGAAAAGCTTGTGGAGTTTATTCGCACCGCACATTTTGACGATGTCGGCGTGTGTTTCGATCTCGGCCACGCCCACATTATGAGTAGCGTTGCGGAAGCGTTAGAAACTCTGAAAGGGCACATTCGCTCGACCCATGTTCATGATAACGCGAAAGACCGTGATTCGCATTTATGGCCCGGGCAGGGAACTATCAATTGGGAGGAAGCCATGAGCTTATTGCGTTCTTCCGATTGGAAACCTGCTCTGCTACTTACCGTGAAAGCGGAAGAACAAAAGAAAGATATCGCGGCAGATATGGCCGCTGCTTACAAGAAGCTGGAAGCGAGTTAGGTCTTTCGCTGTACCGATCAAAATATTCTTATGACGCAATCACCCGTAACGACGATCTCCGAAATTGGCAAACACGATGGCCAGAGCGTAACCCTGCGCGGCTGGCTCTACAATCTACGTGAAAGCGGGAAACTGCTTTTCCCGATCTTTCGGGACGGCTCAGGAGTAATTCAGGGTGTGCTCGCCAAAAACGCAGTTCCCGCGGAAGTGTTTGACGCAATCAAAAGTCTTACGCAGGAATCCAGCGTCATCGTGGAAGGCAAAGTCCGCGCCGACAAACGCGCGCCCGGGGGCTTTGAACTTGACGTTACGGCGGTTGAAATCGTCCAGCGCGTGTCCGAGTCCGACCCCTATCCCATTTCCCCGAAAGAACACGGCGTCGAATTCCTGATGGAACATCGCCATCTCTGGCTCCGCTCCTCGCGTCAAGCGTCCATTTTGCGAGTGCGTGCCGAGATCATCAAAGCTGTCCGCGACTTTTTTGACGATCGTGGATTTGTGCTGACAGACCCGCCAATTCTGACGCCCGCCGCCTGCGAAGGCACCAGCACACTCTTCCCCGTCGACTACTTCGACGAGCAGGCGTATCTGACGCAGTCCGGCCAGCTCTATATTGAGGCTTCAGCGATGGCGTTGGGAAAGGTCTATTCGTTTGGGCCGACGTTCCGGGCTGAGAAATCTAAGACGCGCCGCCATCTTACGGAATTTTGGATGGTTGAGCCGGAAGTAGCCTACGCCACACTCGATGACATCATGGAGCTGGCGGAAGGGTTGATCAGTTTTGTTGTCAAGAAGTGCCTCGAACGTCGCCGTGCAGATCTCGGCGTCATTGGCCGCGATGTTTCGAAGCTGGAGAAGATCGAAGCCCCCTTCCCACGTATTACCTACGACGAAGCCGTCCAGATGCTGCAGGAGGGTCATGCTCAAGGTGCGCTGGAGACAAAGTTTGAATGGGGCGGAGACCTCGGTTCTCCAGATGAAACATATCTTGCGCAGAAGTTCGACCGGCCTGTAATGGTCCATCGCTATCCCGCTAAGGTCAAAGCCTTCTACATGGAACCCGATCCGAAAAATCCCGCAGCCGCCCTGTGCGTCGACGTACTCGCCCCGGAAGGCTATGGCGAAATCATTGGCGGTTCGCAGCGTATGTCGTCTTACGAGCTATTGGTCCAGCGCATTCATGAACATGGCTTGCCCGAAGAAGCTTTCAAGTGGTATTTGGATTTGCGTAAGTATGGCAGCGTACCCCACAGCGGTTTCGGCATGGGCATTGAGCGTGCGGTAGCATGGATTTGCGGGCTGGACCACGTTCGTGAAACCATCCCGTTCCCCCGTATGTTGAACCGTTTATATCCCTAGGCGTCTTTTGGACAGGCAAAAAATATGGCAACAAGCGCAAATCTTGCTGGTTCGGTTGTTCCAAAGAAAATACAACTGATCGGCGTACCACTCGATCTTGGGCAAGCGCGGCGCGGTGTCGACATGGGTCCGTCCGCTGTTCGTGTGGCGGGGCTTGAGGCCCGCTTGGAATCACTCGGTCACATTGTCGAAGATGGTGGCAATGTGGCCGTCGCCATGGCTGAGCTCAAGAAAGAAGGCGATCCGCGCGCAAAATACTTGAAAGAGATCACTGCAACTTGCACCAAAAGCGCCGAGCTCGTCCTGAAAGCTCTTGAAGCGGGGAAGATTCCGATGGTTCTTGGCGGTGACCACTCCGTCGCAGCTGGCACCGTCTCGGGCGTCGCGGAATTCTATCGTCGCGACAATAAGAAGATCGGTTTGATTTGGCTCGACGCTCATAGCGACATCAACACTCCAGAGACCTCGCCCAGCGGCAACGTCCACGGCATGCCATTGGCCGCGCTCATGGGCCTCGGTCCGACTGAACTCGGAAACATTTACGATTTTTCTCCTAAGGTGAAGCCGGAAAACTGTGTGCTGTTCGGCGTACGCGATATCGATGCCACCGAGCGCGAGAACATCCGACGCGCAGGTATAGAAGTTTTCACCATGCGTGATATTGATGAACGTGGTATGCGAGCGGTGATGGAAGAAGCGTTACGTATGGCTGGACGCGGGACGACGGGATATCACGTTTCACTCGATATGGACTGGATCGATCCCGAAGATGCGCCAGGAGTCGGCACCCCAGTGCGAGGCGGCGCGACCTACCGCGAAGCCCATCTCGCCATGGAAATCATCGCTGATCACGGCCGTATGTTGAGTTTCGAAATCGTCGAAGTTAATCCGGTTCTTGATGAACAGAATCAGACCGCGGATTTGGCGGTCGAACTAGCCCTTTCTGCATTTGGAAAAAAGATTCTCTAGGCATAATTTCTGGAGCAGGCAATCTTGAAGAATTCTAAGAAGCTGCGAGTTGGTGTGTTGTTTGGCGGACGTTCGGGCGAGCATGAAATTTCGCTGCTCTCCGCCGCCTCGGTCCTCAACGCGATCGATAAGACGAAGTACGACGTAGTTCCCATCGGCATCACCAAGGACGGCTCCTGGGTCACTTCTACGCATGCGAAAGCGCTGCTTCAAGGCAAACCGCAGCCGAGCGTGCTGCGGGCTGGCGATCCCGAGGCTACCAGTGCGGCCGCTGTGTTGGCGCAGGGCTCCGCGATTGTTGTTCCGCCGGTTCCCGGACGCAGTCGCTCGATGGTTCCGTTCCAAACCGAGACTTCCGAGGTGTCGCGCCGATGGACCGACCGCAGCATCAATGTCGACGTTATTTTTCCGGTTCTCCACGGCACTTTCGGCGAAGACGGCACCATCCAGGGTCTGCTGGAACTTGCCGACATCGCCTACGTGGGTGCCGGAGTTCTCGGTTCCGCCTGCGGTATGGATAAGCACGTGATGAAGCAGCTTTTCCGCGCCGCCGGATTGCCCATCGTTAGGCATGTTACGATTCTCCGCGCCGATTGGGAAGCCAATCCCAAGAAAGCGCAGAAGTTGATCGAAAGCAAATTGAAGTATCCGGTGTTTGTAAAACCTGCCAATCTAGGTTCTTCCGTAGGTATTTCCAAAGCCCGCAACCGCGCGGAACTTGCTCCTGCGATGAAAGAGGCGGCACTCTACGACCGTAAAATCGTAATCGAGCAGGGAGTCGGTGGAAAGAAGCACAAAGCCCGCGAGATCGAGTGCTCAGTGTTAGGCAACGACAACCCGTCTGCATCGGTACCAGGCGAGATTGTTCCCAGTACGGAATTTTACGACTACAAAGCAAAATATCAGGACGAAGGTTCGCGCCTCATCATTCCGGCGAAACTCAGCAAAACACAAAGCAAACAAGTTCAGCAGCTCGCCATCAGCGCCTTCCAGGCGGTGGATTGCTCAGGTCTGGCGCGAGTGGATTTCCTGATGGACCCAGTTAGCAAGAAGTTCTATGTGAACGAGATCAATACCATGCCGGGATTCACCTCGATTAGCATGTATCCCAAACTTTGGGACGCGTCCGGCCTTCCGTATACGGAATTGATTGATCGCCTGATCCGGCTCGGCATCGAACGCCATGAAGACAAGAAGAAGAATCGCTACAGCCGCGAATAGTCCTAAAACGAGAGCCGCAGAGATAGCTGGATGATGCGGGGATTAGCCGCAATGCTGATCTTTCCAAAATGTGACTGGTCGTTGATGTCTGTGCCGGGATCCCCAAAATTTGTGTGATTGAAAATGTTGAAGAAGTCCGCGCGGAACTCCATCTTGGAGCTTTCCCGCCACAGAGAGGTTTCTTTGGCCAGAGCTATATCCGCGCGTATGCCGCCTGGGCCGCGAAAGAAATTGCGCGGTAACGTGCCATACGTGGGTACAGGTGGAGTATCGGTGGGCTGGTCAAAACTAGTCGTACTAAACCAGGCATGATCGGATGTCTTGCGTGGATCGAGTAGTCTCACCGGGAGGACTAAATTTGCACGAATCAGTTCAAAATCCCCCGCCCCCGACGGGCCTGGATTGGTAAAATCGCCTGCGTTGGGCAGATTCGCGAACACGTCCAGGGGAAATCCAGTTCGCCAGCGCACAATCGGAAAAACTCGCCAACCCCGCGCCAGCCGCTTCGGTGCCGTGGGCCAAAGCTCCGTCACCGGCAGCTTCCAGCCTCCGCTAAAAACAATACGGTGCCGCAAATCAAAATCCGAAGATGCGCGAAACAAATTGTGATTGTAAGCGGGTACTTCCGTATTGCGGTTGTCCGCCAAGCTCGACCCTGAAGAATTATCGATGTTATGCGACCAGGTATAGGCCAGAGTGAAGTAGGAATCCCCAAACCAGCGATTGTGCGAAATCTCTTTTCGCAGACTGGCCTCCAGGCTGCTGAATTGCGCGCTACTCACATTCGCGTACTCGAGGATCTCGGCGAAGCTGTTGCTGTCGTTTCCGGCATACGTATTCAAAGTCCGGTTCGGTGTTCCTAAAACGAAAGGATTCACCTGCACCAGGCTAGTGAGTTTGCGCGCGCTGCTGCCAACGTAATTCAGTTCGAGCAGCGTGTTGGCTCCTATGTCGTGTTGGAGGCTTAGGTTGTACTGGTAGATGTAGGGGGTGCGCAGATGGGGATCGACTACAAACACACTAGCGAAAGCGCCAATGGGTAAAAAACCCGCCCCGTTGCTGGAGAAATCGACGTTGCGATCCGGTGGTTTGGATGGAAAAGGATTCGTAGTGCCGGTCGAGCTAAACGGCTTCGTCAAATACTCCAGCGGAGCTGTCGGGAGAGTATCTGGTGTAAAGAAGGGAATCCCCGCAGTCGAATAAAAAGGCGGCTGCCCGTTGAATTGCAGATTGTCATCCGCTTTTAGAATATTGTGAAATACGCCGAAGCCTCCCCGCAAACTCGTCTTGCCTTGGCCGGACAAATCCCAAGCAAAACCAAAGCGAGGGGCAAAGTCATTCTTGTCCGGGAAGTTGGCTCCGTCGGGAGCGCCGGGATCTCCCGGAAACACCAACCCTACCGGAGCATTCAGAAAAATGCGCGAACGTTGACCCGGGACAATGGAATATGATCTGCCAGCAGTATCCCTTTTAGGCCTGCTGTATTCGTAGCGCAGGCCCAGCGTCAGCGTTAGCCTTGGATTCACTCTCCATTCGTCCTCAAGAAACGCGTGGGTGGCTTTGCTGCGGATATTGGAGTGAGCGTTTGGCCCCTGGTCATACTGGCTCGGCAGCCCCAGAAGGAAGTTAGCAAGACTATTTGACGTTCCAAATCCGTCCGGGTGAATGTTGCTCGGCAAGAGGCCGCCTGCGGCGAAAGAAAACTGACCATTTACGAAAAAAGCGAACGACGTGTTGTTCTGGAATGCCGCACTCCCTCCGCCCAGTTTCCAAGTGTGACCTCCGTGGGCCCAGGTCAAGGTGTTGGCAAAAGAAAATGTATTATCGGCAAAAAGTGTCGGGCCCTGGTTACTGAATCCAACACCCAGATTAGAACCGGAGAACTGCAGCACTACAGGTCCAGTCGCAAGATCTGGCGTCACGGCAACCCCAAGTTCTCCGGGAGTTGACAGGTGCGTCAACGGATGCCCGCGGTCCGTACTTGAGCGGTGCGCCGTCAGGCGCAATTCGTCGATCAGTTGAGGGGAAAAAATATGGGTGAAACTGCTGTTAATGAACCTGTCTTCAGGTTTAGACCATGTTGCATACCCGCCAATATTCGCGAAATCGAATGGGTCGACGATTCGCGCCCGGTCCCCGCCGAACGTGACCGATAGCTTATCTTTGGTTGTGAAATCGAAATCGAATTTTGCCGTAAGCTGGTGGGAATTCAGTTCTCTCCGTCCAGGTGCTGTAATCTTGCCGTTCGCCGTGGTCTGAATCAGTCCTGCCCTGATGTAGTTTTGTGCGATAGGATCGATGCGGACAATACCGTTTTGGGGATTGAGCGGATCTGCCGCATACGAGGAGTTGGCCTTCAAAAAATCCACAACGTTTTGGTCTTTATGAAAGTCTCCTTGCAATTCCGCAGGCGTAAAAGTCGTTCCACTTGGCGGAGGAATCTCTTCCGCCTGCCGCTCCCCCTGATAGTTAACGAAAAAGAAAGCCCGGTTCTTGCCATGCAGTAACCCGGGTATCTCAAGTGGCCCGCCGAGCGATCCCCCAAACTGGTTACGTTTGAGAATCGGACGTCGCAATCCGGCATTCTTGCTCGAGAAACTATTTGCGTTGAGTGCTTCATTCCGCAGGTAGTCGTATATTGTTCCATGCATAATATTCGTCCCAGACTTTGTGGCCAGGGTGATGATGCCTCCCCCGTCGCGCCCAAAATCGGCCGTGTAGTTGCTGGTCAACACACGAAATTCCGCAATCGTATCTGGATTGGGATTGAAAGCAATGGAATTACCTAGCAGGTCGTTGTTATGCGCTCCATCGAGTAAGAAAGATACGGAATCCGTTCGATTGCCGCCGACAGTGAAACCTGTCTGGCTCAGCGCATCGGAATTGACGGGTAGTACGCCCGGTTGCAGGATTGCGAGGTCTAGAACGTTCCTCCCATCCAGAGGAGCGTTGCGGATTACATCTCCAGTCACGACCTGCCCTAGCGTCGGGTTCACCGCCTCCACGCCGCCGGTGCGGTCGTTCACGCGAATCTGAATCCGTACCCTGGCAATGGGCAGAACCAGTTGCAACGTCCGTGCATCCCCCACGTGGAGGATAAGGTCGGTAACCTCAAGAATCGCGAACCCATTTTTCTCGGCGGAGACTACGTAGTTGCCCGGTTGCAGGAGGGGTATGGAAAACGACCCGGACCGATCTGTTTCGGTTTCCCGCTTCAAACCTTGGTCGGTGTTGAGCGCAACGATGCTGACTCCTGGCAACACTCCGCCCGTCGAGTCACTTATGGTGCCTCGAAGGCTTGCCCTTTGGGCTGCGGCTGCCTGGACAATCAAGACCAGGATGAAACAGAGAAGAGTAGTTCTCACCTACGGTATTGTACCCGCGAGAATCGGCCCTTAACGGCTGATTTGCTAGCGGCTGGTTTGATGCAGAGCGTCGAATAACAGGTTCACGCTGGCTTCGGTATCCCCAGCCGGCTCAGACATCGTAAACAGGCGTCGCATGAGCAAGTTTTGCTGCTCGGCAAGCCGCAGCAGAGCCTCAGAATCCCGCATCGGCTCTCCTGTGGCTGTCCCGTCCAGGGTGTGTCCGGTCAGGGATGCCAGCAATTCCGCCTGCCGCCGCGTCAGCTTCGAGATGGCCTGCCGGTGCTCATTCCGCAGCCGCTCCGCAGTCTGCCGAGCCGGCGCAGGAAGTTGCCCAATCCGACGCTCCGAAAACTCGGTATCCAGGCGGCGAAGAGCCCAGGCATGCAAAAGTGCCTGCCGAGACAGCGTAATGGCTTCATTCGAAAAGGACGCGACGCGCTGATGGAGTTCTTCGTCCGTGATTCCAGGTTTTGTCACATGACGGGAGATTTCGTCATACAAGGGAATCTCTCGGCCCGACGCGTCGGAAACCGTAACCGTGGCGCCAGTACCCTGAGGAAGCTTGCCAGCTGCTAGCTGATCGGGAGACGGATATAGCGCCGCTCCGCCCACCCACTCTTTCGGAGTCGAGACCTGCACAACTACCGGAAAAGACAGACTGCGCAGCGCCGTGCGAATCGCGTCCCGACGCTCAGGGCGATCCACCAGCCCCTGCACCAGCACCGTCCCGTCCGACATGGGAAATACGTAGATTTCCTCGCCCAGGCAGGCGTCCAGCTTATGCAATGCTGCGGCTGCCGCTACTTCTTGCTCACTGGCTAGGGAGTTGGCGTAGGTTAGCGGAGTGACCTTGGCCAAGCCAGACAGGCTCTGCCTGCCATGCCCCGGTGTCGTCGGTAGACTGGGTTCGCCAAAAACCCTGGCCCATTCTTGCGTGCGAGGCGTTGATTGCTCCGCAACTCTCGTAAACCGGAATTCACCCGCCTCCACCGTTACGATGCTGACGCGCTCAGGCTCGTAGGTTTTCGCGTCCATTTCCAACCGCGCCTCACGGATTCCCGACGAGTGGCCCGGCGCAAAGGGGTAGGTGACTTCAAAAGCGTTACCAGACTTCTTGGAAGACGTGTCACTACTTTGCCGCGCCGCCACTAACTTGCGGAACTCCGGCACGGAAACATCCGGCAGCCATTGCTCGGCTTCAAGATACCGTTCCACAGAAGCGGGCAGCCCGCCTTCCTTGGGAAGCACCTTCGATGTCTCTACGACTCCAGTCGCATGGATCAGCAGCCCTGACTTCCGGTCTGCCACAGCCGTACCCCGAGTTACATACAACGCGTCGCCGCTATCCTTCGCCAATTCGAACGTCCCTAAATCTTGGGTCTGGTGCCGGGCATCAACGTGCTCGATCCTTATCAAACGTAGTCGAACGGAACCCTCATTCGGCAAATGCGCGCTCTCGAAGCTCTGCGCGCGCAACAGCAACGTCTCCGCCGAAGCCGTCGAGGTCAATACGTCGGTAAAAGTCACTGCCAGGACTACCGCCACAACAACCGCTGCCAAGGCAGCCTGTCGACTCCAAACG
>JAYVEP010000042.1:0-6182 GCA_043749225.1 Acidobacteriaceae bacterium | reverse complement strand
ATCCCGCTGATGGAAACCGTCTCAGCCGGTCAGTGCATCGAAGAGATCTGCGACATCCCCGGCGTCGATGCAATCCAATTCGGCCCCGCCGATTACTCGGCCAGCGCCGGCTCGCTCGGCGAATGGGAAGGACCGGGGCATCGCCGCGCAACTGCTCGACATCAAAGACCGCATCCGCGCCCGCGGCCTCCCCTGCGGAATCCTCTGCCGAGACTCGCAAGACCTGATGCAACGCCGCGACCAAGGCTTTCAAATGCTCGGCCTCGCCACGGATACCGGCCTGCTGATTCGCGGCCTCCAAAACGCGCAGAAGACAATGGCCATTCCGCGCCAACCCACCGCCAAGCCGGCCCCTTCACGCCGCGAAACTTCGCGCGACCGAACCGCACGCCGCTCCATCAAACCCGACCGCCGCCCGCGACGATGCACGCGAACCTGCTCCTGCGGAAGCTAAGGTGCCGGTCAAAAAAGCCAGTAACCGACAGGTAACCAGAACTGCTGGGCGTGCGTAATTTGCCGTATGTGGAACCGGTGTCTAGAATCGAGTAGTTGATTTGTGCATCCAACTAAGCGCAACAGTTGGAACGTTTTGGTTAGGGCTATTTTGAGGGCTCATGGCTAAGAGAGTGCCAACGGGTAAAAATGGCAACGGCAATGGCAAGCACTTCACGTTGAAGTTGGACGTGACTTTGCCCGCGCAGCGTGATGCCGTAGACCCCGTCGTGCAGCAAATTATGGCCGAGGTGCGCAAGACGCACTGTGTTTCCGGCAAGGAAGACGACATCGAATTGGCGCTCTCCGAGGCGCTTGCCAATGCGGTCGTGCATGGCTGTAAGTGCGACCCTTCGAAGACGGTTGAGTGCTGTCTGGTCGGCGACGACAAGCGCGGCTTGGTGATTGTCGTGCGCGACCCGGGGCCAGGTTTTGATCCTGCAGTGGTGCCTTCTCCCACGGCGGAGGAGAATATCTATTCCGATCACGGGCGTGGAATCTATCTCATCAATCAGCTGATGGATGAAGTGCAGTTCCACAAGAACGGAACTGAGATACGGATGATCAAGCGCTAGCAGCAGCGCAGGAAAAGAAATAGCAGATTCCTCACGATAGAGCTGTTCGGAATGACAAACTGGGGCCAGCGGCCATTCTGAAGCTATTTCCTCCCGAAACTATTCCTTCACGGCAATTCCCAGACTCTTCATTTTGCGGTAAAGGTGGCTGCGCTCTAGTCCGAGAAGTTCGGCTGCGCGAGTAACATTGCCGTGGTTTTCATCGAGCTTTTTCAGGATAAAGTCACGCTCATAGGCGGCGCGAGCATCGTGGAGCGTCGTAAAATCTCCGCTTGCGTTGCGACGGACGTTTTCGCGGTAGACGAGCGGCGGCAGGTGCTTGCGCTCGAACTTGGTTACAGCGGGGTTCATGATCACAATGCGTTCGATGACGTTGCGCAGTTCGCGAATATTGCCGGGCCAGGAATAGCGGAGGAGGACGTCGATGGCGTCATCGGTGATCTCACGGGGGCGGCGGCTATAGGCGGATGAAAATTCCTTCATAAAATGCCGCACGAGCAAGGGTATATCCTCACGGCGCTCCCGCAGGGGAGGCACGAAGAACGGAATAACGTTGAGGCGGTAGAACAAATCTTCGCGGAAGTTTCCGCGGGCAATTTCTTCTTCCAGATCTTTATTGGTAGCAGCCACAACGCGGACATCGACGACCACGGCGGTTTCGCTGCCTACCGGCGCAAAACGCCCCTCGTCCAACGTGCGTAAGACTTTCGACTGGGTGGTCAGGCTCATGTCGCCCACTTCATCCAGGAAGAGCGTGCCGCCATGCGCCCTTTGGAACTTTCCTTCCTTATCAAACGGAGCGCCAGAGAACGAACCTTTGCGGTGGCCAAACAGTTCGCTCTCGATCAGCTCTTCAGGAATAGCTGCGCAATTCAGCTCGACGAAAGGGCCTTCTTTGCGAAGGCTCTGCGCGTGAATGGAGTGCGCCACAAGTTCTTTGCCTGTGCCGGACTCGCCATAAATTAAGACGCGACCGTTCGTCGGTGCCATCAGTGCGATTTGTTGGCGGAGAGCTTTCGTCGGAATGCTTTCTCCGACAACGACGCTGCGCGTCACAGCCTGTTTGCGGAACTCGCGATTTTCTTCGCGTAGTCGTCGGGCATCCACGGCGTTCTTGATGACGATGAGAGTCTTATCCAGCGACAGAGGCTTCTCGAGGAAGTCGAAAGCCCCGAGTTTGGTGGCTCGAACTGCCGTCTCGATGGTGCCGTGGCCCGAGATCATTACTACTTCAGGCGCACTTTCCAGTTCACGAATCCTCTGGAGTGTATCCAGGCCGTCCACGCCGGGCAGCCAAATATCCAAGAGGACAACATCGAACGCTTCCTTGCGGATGGCGTCAAGGCAAGCCTCGCCAGATTCCACGGCGGAGGCTACATAGCCTTCCTCGCCCAACACCTCCAGCAGCGTCTGCCGGATGCTGGCTTCATCGTCGACAATCAGGATGTTAGACATGTTGAGGCTGCGCCGGTTGGCTCGCGGTTTCCGGCGCGACTGGTAGTTCGATGATAAACCGTGCGCCCACCGGACTGTTTTCTTCCACGCGAATTGATCCGTGATGATCTTCAATAATTCTGCTGACAATCGAGAGGCCAAGGCCGGTTCCGCGCTGCTTGGTCGAAAAATAGGGCAAGAAGAGTTTCTCTTTTGCATCGCTGGAAACGCCGTGGCCCGTGTCTGCAATCGTGATTTCAATGGCATCGCGGCTGGGTACAAGAGCGGTCGAAATGCGAATCTCCCGCAAATGAGAGTTCTCCATTGCCTCGGCGGCGTTGTCAATCAGGTTCGCCAGCGCCCGTTTCAAAGCTTCCGGGTCGGCTAAAACTCGAGGCAGATCTACGGGCAAATTCGACTGCACGCGAATACCCTGCAACCGGCCGTCAAACATCGCTAGCGCGCTAGCCACGATTTGGTTGGTATCAGCCGGTTGCGGTTGTGCCGTGGGAAAACGCGCTAGAGTTGCGAACTCATCCACCAAGGTTCGTACCATGTCCACGGCGCTGGAAATTGTTTCCGAGCTGCTGCGGATCGCAGCCAGAGAGGCTTCGTCCGGGGGGCTGCCACGTTCCAAATGACGGCGAATGCGTTCGGCGGAGAGAGCGATCGGCGTCAGAGGATTCTTGATTTCATGAGCAACGCGGCGCGCTACTTCGCGCCAGGCAGCTTGTTTCTGAGCCTGCAGCAGGTCGGATAAGTCTTCAAACACCAACACATAGCCGAGCCGCTGATCCTGGTAGTCCAACGTAGCGACCGTCACCGCCAAGTTCAGAGGCTTTCGGTTGTTCACGAACTCCAGTTGCATGGTCGCGGTCCCCATCCGTTCCGCGCGTCGAATGAGTGGGTTGATGTCCTCCATCGCATCGCTGGGCAGAATGGTGTCGAGAGTGGTGCCGTGGAAGAGTGTGATGGGCGGAGCCTCTCTGCTTCCCGAACGCATCATGCGCGCGAAGGCCTGGTTCACTTGCCGAACCACACGCTGCGCATCCAGAGAAACCACGCCAGTAGGAATACTCTCCACGATGGTTTCGATGTAGCGGCGACGGCGTTCCAGCGCAGAATTGGCGTCGGCGAGCTCGCGGCTGGATGTTTCAATTTGGAAACGACTGCTTTCGAGTTCCGCCGTCATGCGGTTAAACGAACGCACCAAGTCGCCCAGTTCATCGGCAGCTGTCACCTCGACTCGGTAGCCGAGCTGGCCGCGCGAAACCGCTTGCATAGCCTCTCCCAGAGCCTCTACTGGGCGGGTTACGAGCTTAGCGACGAACATGGCGAGCCAGATGGAAGCGAAGAGCACCAGCATGGTGATCAGCAGCAGGAGCCCCATGTAGGTCCGGCGAACGAGTTTGCGCTGGCGGCTGAGTTCGAGATAACGCTGCTGGCTCTCGTCGATCTGCTGTACGGTGCGAGAGAAGTCCGCAGGGAGGGGCATGCCTACGAGGATGAGCCCTTGGTCGCCGACCGCGGCACTTGCCAAAATGTAGTCCGCGTCGCCTGCGTGCAGGAGAGGCGGCGGTAGAGTAGGATCCGCGGACGAAGGAAGCTGGATGTTGGGAATTGGCCACGGGGCCGGAAGATTAGTACTCGCTTTTGGGACGCCCTTAACCAAGGCTAGCGCAAATCCGCCTCGCAGCGTCGTTCCGTGACGGCGAAGTTCATCTGCGGTTGGAGAAAAATCACCAGTCGCGAATGCGCGCTGCACGGAGGGCGAAACTGCAATCGACAACGCCTCTGAACGCGCATTCTGGCCAGCGTAGGTTGAGAGTAAGGACGCCACACGCTGCGTGTCCTGGCGCACTTCCTCAATCGGGCTGGAAAACCACTTATCAATCGAGCGGTTCAGCAAAAGATAAGCGAAGCTGAATTGCGCAATCACCGGGAGAAGCGAAAGTAGCAGAGCCATCAGTACCATGCGGGAACGGAACTTTGAACCCAGCACGCCGAGCTGGCGGTCTCCGTAGATCTTGAGCAGGTTCCGCCCCAACACAAATGTGATGGCCAGTAAAAGGAGAAAGATGAGCAGAGAAAGAGCAGCATAGCCCAGCTCGTTGCTGCCGGGCTGGATGAATTTTAGGTTGAAGGCTGTTTGCGAAATCGAAACAGCGAACAGTAGAAAGGTGCCGATGGCCAGCCAGAGCACGGCCCAGCGACGACGCGGCGGTTCAGTGCGATTTGGAATTTGTGCGGGCAAAGTGCGTGTCTTGGAGGGTCCTCCGAACGCGACTTGATTATAGCGGCTCTCGCCATTGCTCTCTAGCGAGGCATCAAGGCTGCGATAATTCCAGGAACTGGCCCAACGGGCATTGGTCGCAGAGAGGCTTTGATTTTCGGCAGTAGCTTTTGCCCACTTCAACAATCAAGGCGTGCATCTCGTTGAAGAGCTGCGCCGTAGGCGGTCGGAGCGCCGAGCTTAGGGCTGATGGAGGATGCGTTGGCTTCCACTCTGGCTTCAGTGAATCAGTGCGTTTGTTGGAGTGGATCGTTTGCGGGTCCGCTGGCGTCAATGCCTGCTCGAATAGCTCCCGAATCTCTTCGTAAGGCGTGTCTGCAGGAAGGATGCCATGTCGCTCCACGATTCGCCGTGTGTAGGCATCCACGACAAATACTGCATGATTGCCGGCATAAAGCAGAATGGAATCGGCAGTTTCCGGCCCGATCCCTTTTAGGGCAAGCAACTCGGATCGCAGCGTCTCCGTAGGTTCAGCGGACATCTGGTCGAGAGAGCCGCCATAGCGCTCGTCAAGAAATTGCACGAAGAGCTTTAAGCGAACGCTCTTCTGCCGGAAGTATCCGGCGGGGCGAATCAACTGTTCTAAATCCTGCAATGCAATCTTACGAATAGCGTCAAGGCTCAAAGCGTCCGCTGCTCGAAGGTTGTGCAACGCTTTCTCAACGTTAGTCCAGGCTGTGTTCTGGGTCAGGAAAGCTCCAATAATCATTTCGAAGGCGGATTCCGCAGGCCACCAGTTCTGTGGGCCCCAGGCATTGCCAAGAGTGAAGCAAAAGCGACGAATTTGCTTCTGCGCCTCTAGCTTCTGGATTTCTCGTTGCTGCGGAAGACCGGAAAAGGCGGATTTACTTGGTTGGAGCGGGCTTCGGCGGCGTTGGGTCACTGCGCCGATGTTACCAAGGTTGTTGCCCCGGGAGTGCGAACCAAAGGGTCGAAAGTGCAAAAACCCCTGAAAAACTGAATCCTAAGGCAGTTGCAGCCTCCTGTGCGTTCCCTACCAGCGGAGTACAAGTACCAAAGTTACAGGCGCGGTAATCCATCTTGGTTGACAATTTGTGTCAACGGAACCAAAGCCGTGGCCGCATCTCCCTCTCAGGCATGGGTTTCCGTAGCGTAGTCCGGTTTGTGTCAACTCAAGGTACAAGTCAGACAGGAGTCTGCAAATGTCACAACGGCTGGGCGATCTTCTGGTCAAAGAGAAGATCATTTCCCAGGAACAATTGCAGCAGGCGACCAAGGTGCAGAAGGAAAGCAACTGCCGCTTGGGGGCTGCTCTCGTTAAACTCGCGTTCTTGACAGAGGAGGATTTCACTAACTTCCTGTCGCGCCAGTATGGCGTTCCGGCGATCAACCTTTCCTACTTCGAAATCGATTCTTCTGTCGTCAAA